>JAUXEQ010000155.1 GCA_030620455.1 bacterium
CCATCGACGTTCAAAGGAATAAGAAAATCAATACCCTGCTCTTTACCAATATTCAAAGCCATAGTCCTCTCCTTGACTGGATTGCCTTTCCTAACAGAATTATGAGATAACAATGCCAAAACTCGAAATGTCTTTTCTTTCATAGCCTTATCAAAGTCTTTAGGATAAGACTCGCCCCCCAACAGCTCAAAACGATCACACCAGACATTATAGCCCTCACTAGTCAACCGAAGAGCAAGCCACTCAGCCAACGCAAAGTCCTCAGTAGCATAACTGATAAAAAGATGATCTCTCATTTTATTTACCTCGAATAATGACATTTTTTTTGTGAATTTGAGCACACGGCATTTATATTTCCCCCATCTTGCGCGGGTAATTTCATATAACGTGGTATATCTGCAATATTGTTATATCCCTCAGGATGAAACTCATATCCCCTTGATTTTTCGCCCCCTCCTCCTTTTGCACCTTCTCCTTTCTTATTTTCAAACAACCCATTCTTTATTTTCACATTTCGCTAGCTATCTCCCATTCTCTCTGATGCGTAATATTCTTCTGGTGATTTAATAGAATTTATTTTGTACTTGCGTCTTAAATCATTTTCTAGATTTTTGTATAATATTTGTACTTCATTAATAATCCTTTCCGTACTTTTTTCATCTGCTCCGGCTAATCCACATATTTCTATAGCTTTGTTCAACCACTCAGTTTTATCTTTGTATTCGACATTTGAAATATCAATAAAGACATCCTTATGTTTAAAACATTTAATTCCGTTCATGATTAGACGGGTTTGTATCAACAGTTGGCATGAAAGCCGGGCTAAATATGTTGCTACGATATAATTACCCTTGTCTAATTGCCCAATGGCATCTGTAAGTTGGTGAATACCTTCTGATGCAACACCTAAAAATGCTTTGGGCGACGGAAAATCTTGGATAATAGATTTTTGCAAACGGGAGAACCAACCACGGGGATCATATAAGGGTTGTCCATTTAACAAAAAGTCAAGATATCTTGGGTTCCAGCTATCAATTTCCATTTTAAACATTTCGATTGGAATAGTTCTCAAATGAAATAAATGCTCGTTTTCTTTTTCATACCATACTTCAGGACCACGTCGTTCAGTAATCACAAAAACATCTATATCTGAAGTTTTAGTTTGTATTCCTTTGACAACGGATCCTCTCAATACAATACAAATGGGATCTAAACGTCTAATTAATTCTTTTGTTTTGTTCTGTAATGACACGTTATTTATTCTCATTCAGTTTCCTCCTTTTTTCTCTTCCAGTGCGTATGAGATATAATTACGGAATCTTCGCTCATTGTTTTCAAGAACAGTTTCAGGATTAATTTTTTCTTCCGCTAGGATTGTAGCTTCGTAGTAAGCTAGACAATTCTGTTTTACGGATTTAAGGTTGGGATAACCTTTTAAAATCCCCATACCTGCATGATATGAAACATCATTTCCAAATAATTTTCCCAATTCAGGAATGCTCCAAGGCTTCACTCCCCCAGTCAAGATAGGTAATGATCCTTGTATTGAAATTTTTTCAAATTTGATATTTCTTTTTAACTCTTGAATTACTTCATACGCATGGAAATTTTTGATAGCACGTGAAACTAGTAAACCAGCGTTTACCACATCTGCTCCAAGCAATCGAAGAGTAGATGCTAAACAAGACCCGGACATTCCAAAATTTCGATTTTCACAATAAATGCGATCCAGAAGAGTATAGGTCATTATAGGGTAGCCAAAATTTCTTAAACCCGGTAAAATACCCAATCCTGTCGAAAGTGGGCAAAATCTGAGACCTATTTTTATGTTATTTGTTGAGTCCACAATTGGGATATCTTCGATCCATCTTTTTATTTCTTCATATCGACCTGTCATGTTTACAAAGTAAATAACCGTCGTCTTTTGTTGTTTAGCGACGTTATCAAGGAATTTTATTCTATGTTCAAACGTGTTCCTATTTGGTGGATATTCAATAGGGCTTTCAACAATAAATCGAACATGCGATGATACAAGAATTTTTACTATACTTTTCCATGAGTCTAAGGATATTGAAGAAGGCAACGGGCATGAAATAATTGGAAATTCCATATTAAATTCTTCTTTCATTTTCGAGATACCATACGCAGGACCTTTATAATTATAATACATAGCTGGGGAGAAGTCTATTTTGGTTAATCGAAATTCACGAATAGAATCATGTCGAAAGGTACTACCGAAAAGAAGACCAAAAAGCCAAACAATACTGCCATCATTTCCCATTAATAAACTATCTGATATTTTCACTCGTAATTCAGCTTCATTTTCGCTTATTCTCGAGAATTCTACGTCGTTGTTTATAGCCAAATTATCTTTTCTACTAAGGTTTAAGATTTGTTGTCTCCGAGATATCGAACTTGCAGCTTCTGTTAATATACTTATAAGTTGCGCTTCATCACTCACGATAATTTTAAATGTTCCAACAGTTGTCATTTTCCCCCCATCCATTTTCTAAGTAGAATTATGCATATAACTCCTATAATAATATTACAGGTAATCGAAGAAACTGTATAGGTTCTAAGGAAATGAAGAGATATTGATAAAACTCCAAGACCTGTAGTAATGGCTATTGACACATTTAATCCTAAAAGGATATCCGAAATTCGAATAAGTTTCCCTCGAAAATAAGCATCATCTGTGACACTATATGCTGTAATAAGAACAATCCATAGAGCAAAACCTATTGAAAGAAGCGTACTAGATATTGTGATTATAGAATCAATAGTATTTTGGTCTATATTCAAGTGAAATGGATTCAGTATAATAGATAATAAAGCGAAAAGAATAAGATAGCTTATTAAGACCATGAATGATTTATTTAATTTCATATGTCACACCACCTCAAAAACATCGAAATCATTCGCTATGCTAACCTTCCCGTAAAAGTTAGGTTGGACTTGATTCATTGCCGTATCTATTCTACCTAAACTTTCCCAATCAAAATGAATCAATACAAGTTCTTTTACTTTTGCTTTATTTGCAATATTTACAGCCTGATATATATTACTATGGCCTTTTCTCTCAATTTCGTCTAAATATGCACATTCATGTATAAGTAATTCTGCCATGCTAGCAAATTCTTCTAACGACACACAAGGTTCAGTATCGCTAGAATATACAAATCGTTTACTACTTTTATTCTCAAAAAATGAAATAGCAATCGTATCTTCTTGACCATGCAAAACTGGTGTCGATCTAACTTCACCCCACTTTTTTGAAAAAACTAAATCATTTTCGAGGGTGCTAATTTTATGAAATTCCCATGGAAACATTTTTGGTTTCTCGGTCAAGCCATAAACACTCAACGATTTTTTAATTCGCTCGAGAGCCGATGTGGGGCCATAAAATCTTAATGGCTTATTACGTTTACCCATACTACGTAGCCATAAATGATGAATGAGAGAGGGTATCCCATAGATATGATCTATGTGCCCATGGGTAATAAGTATCTCCTCAATTTTATGCCATTCTATTTTTGCTTTTTCAAGACGGTGAACTATGCTTCCACTGCAATCTATGAGGATGGGAATATCATTATTTGGTAAAACACAGAGACTTGTATTATCTCGCTCTTTAGTTGAGATTGCAGCGGCGGTCCCAAGAACTATTATTTTCATTTTATCCCTCCTCGTGCTTAGTTTTATTTACAATCATTCTATCTATATATTTTATACGTTCCCATTGACCTGGTGATTTTATAAATATTTTTCCAAATACGTCGAAAAAGATTTGTGCTCTTTTACATCCATCAGATTTTATTGAATAACTCTCTAAATAAAAATCGTCATAATTTTCATTAAACCCAAGCCATATAAAAAGTGCATTAAGATTCTGTCTTAAAATCAAATCAAGCCCTGGTTGAATTTTGAATTTTGTACCAATAAACGTTATTTGAATATTCGCTAATTCATTAGTAAAATTAGTCCTGTCTGGAAGAATTAATACAATCTGTTTCTCCAAAATTGCCGAACGAATCTGTTCCATGTTGAGTATCTGTTTAATATTTGGGGAATTCAACAAACCATTTCTACAGTGTATGTAGCCATTATAAGGTTTTTCCTTAGCTATAACTACATTAATAGGGAGAATCCTTGGAATAATATTAATAAGCCCATAATAAGCTCCAAAATGAGTAGTTACAATAATATCTGGTTTAGAATTTATCAATAGTTTAATTTGAGGTAATAATCTTTCTGCAACACTATCACACCATATTAATGCTCTTTTTATGTTATATCCAAAAAGAAGATCTAAATAATATTTATGTCCCATATAACGAATATAATCTTCTTTAATTTTGTCAGGTGATTTTGAAATTTTTTTTGCTAGAAATTCAATATTCCTATTTAAAATGTCATCTAAATCTATATTTTTCCTAAAAAATAATTCAATCCGATTTTTAATAATTTCTATGGCCTTATATTCATCTTTATTAACACATTGTTTTGCAAAATTTTTGGATCTAATGAATTTACTGAGATTTTCCATCCCAATTAATTTTGTTATTTCCATGATCACTCAATCCTTTGACACCCATGTTCATCTATGATAATCGGTATAATTTGTTTTGTGACATTCTGAATTGATTCGTTCCATTTTA
>JAUXEQ010000009.1 GCA_030620455.1 bacterium
AGTTGACAGTAATTAGGTCGGTTCAAGAGAACATTCCGATCTTCCTTATCTAATGAGGGAATTTTTAATGTTGTTACGATATAATTGACTTGCAACTGAGAGTTAGTTCTTTTTTTTTATGGGATAAGTTAAAGTTAAAACTGTATTTCGAAATTTTTTTAAGAAGAATGTCAAAAATTAGAGCAATATTAGGATTAGGAAATCCTGGCAATCGATATCAGAAAAATCGTCATAATTTAGGATATAGAGTTACGGATGGATTATTGAAAAAGTATGGCGGAAAATTCAAGGCAGGGAAAGGCAATTACTATTTTGTACCAGTGAAAATAAGTGGTCGTGAAATTTTTATTTTACGATCCTCTACATATATGAATAATAGTGGTATAGGCACTTTAGATGCAATCGATGCATTAAATATACTCCCCGAAGAATTATTAGTTATTTTTGACGATTTTGTATTGCCTTTTGGTTCTATAAGAATTAAATACATTGGGTCTCATGGTGGACATAATGGTCTCGAATCGATTATATACTATTTGGGAACTGAATCCATCCCAAGAATGCGTATTGGAATAGGACCTATTTCACCAAATCAAGATGCTGTGAAATTTGTTCTTGGTGATTTTGAGGATAACGAGGAAAAGATGCTTTCAGAAATATTAGATACGGCTTTAGAAGCTGTTTTTGTTTGTGTTACAAGAGGATTAGATAGAGCAATGGAATTGTTTAATAGAAGAATTAATGTTTCAACTGATAGCGGTACTTAAACTCGGAGGTTCACATGCTTTTTGGGCAATATTTTTGGGTTATTGTAATCGGTGGATTGGGAATAGCCGCTGCCCTGGCTATTTACATGTATGTTAAGCGTAGCTCTCCCGGTGACGAAAAATTACAGAGAATTAAGAACTTAATTCGTAAAGGAGCTATGACTTACCTTCGAAGACAGTACTCTGTCATATTCATTTTTGTAATTGTAGTTGCGATTGTTCTTTTCTTTCTTATGGATCAATTCAAATGGGAAACGACCATTGCATTTCTGGTAGGTGCAACTTGTTCTATATTCGCTGGTTTTTTTGGAATGATTGCTGCAACAAGTGCCAACTCGAGGACAACATGGGCAGCTAAAATCGGTGGTCAGGCTATGGCTCTTAGAATTGCTTTTTTCGGTGGGTCAGTGATGGGATTGGCGGTTGCGGCAGTGGGACTTTTAGGTCTTGGTATATTTTTTGTTTGTTTCGTTAAGACTGTATTAGCAGCCCGAATTCTTTCTGGTTTTGCTATGGGAGCAAGTTCAATCGCCCTTTTTGCAAGATTGGGGGGTGGAATTTTTACTAAGAGTGCCGATGTTGGTTCCGATCTTGTTGGTAAAGTAGAAGAGGGCATTCCAGAGGATGATCCGAGAAATCCAGGAGTTATCGCAGACAATGTGGGAGATAACGTGGGCGATATAGCTGGAATGGGTGCGGATATTTTTGAGAGTTATGTGGGAGCGATGGTTGCTACTATTTCAATCGCAGCCACTACATCGATCATATATAAGAGTAATCTTGTAGGTCAATACATGGCTTTACCGCTTGTTATTGCGGCAATTGGACTTATAGCTTCTTGTATTGGAATTATGTCGATGAAAATCTTTGAAAGACTTAAAAATCCGAGTAGCGCTCTTAACTTTTCCACTTATTTAGCCAGTATACTTCTATTTGTTGGATCATTTTTTGCTATTAGAGCTCTTGGTTTACCTATTCAAATATTTTATGCTATGATTATCGGTAACTTAATTGGTATCGCGATTGCAATGATAGCGGAGTATTATACATCTGGGCGTCCTGTTAGATTTATTGCCGAAGCTTCAAAAACTGGAACAGCAACAAACATTATTAGTGGTCTTGCGGTGGGTATGGAAAGCGTTGTAGCTCCTGTATTAGTTATTGCAGGAGGAATATATTTTTCAAATTTGCTTGTGGGTGTTTATGGTATTGGTATTGCTGCTGTGGGTATGTTGGCTACTGTGGGAATTACAATGAGCGTAGATGCATATGGACCAATTGCAGACAACGCAGGAGGAATTGCCCAGATGGCAGGACTGGACCCAAAGGTTAGAGAGATCACAGATACACTCGATGAAGTTGGAAATACAACTGCTGCCATCGGTAAGGGGTTCGCAATAGGTTCCGCGGCATTAACAGCTTTCGCTCTTTTTTCTGCATACTCTCAAGCAGCAGGACTAAAGTCGATTAATCTTGGACGACCTATTGTTGTTATTGGCATGTTATTAGGAGGTTTAGTACCTTATTTGGTTTCCTCTATGACAATGAAAGCTGTTGGTCGAGCAGCCGAAAAAATGGTTGAAGAAATTAGGCGTCAATTCAGAGAAATAAAAGGATTACTTCAAGGTAAGGCTGAACCCGACGTAGAAAGGTGCGTTGATATTGCCACAAGAGCTGCTCTTAAGGAGATGATTATTCCTGGGATTGTCGCTGTAATTACTCCTATCGCAGTGGGGTTCATTCTTGGAAAGGAGGCACTTGGTGGTCTTTTAGCAGGTTCAACTATTACTGGTGTTATGCTTGCACTGTTTATGGTAAATGGTGGAGGTGCATGGGACAATGCAAAGAAATATATTGAGCGAGGTCGGTTAGCTTTGACTGGAAAAAAAGCGGAAGAAGCAAGAAAAGCAGCAGTGGAAGGGGATACTGTAGGCGATCCTTTAAAGGATGCCGCTGGACCATCGATGAATATCCTTATAAAACTTATGGCAGTGGTTTCTTTAGTTATCGCACCGATTTTACTCAGTTATCATTGAAATATTGCTTGCATATACTTTTTTCAATAATATCTTGGTTTTTTGGCAGAAAAGCTAATATAAATTATTAGAATCGAGGTGTATATGGCAGAGAGTCAACTTTATGAATTAACTGTAATTTTTGATAGTCAAGGTGAAGAAGCCGATATTCAAAGAGAATTTGATATAGTTCAATCGTTAATTGAAAAGCGTTGCAAAGAATTTATTGGACGTTCTGAATGGGGTCAGAGAGATTTTGTTTATCCGATAAAAAAGCGTAAGTCAGGATATTACGTTTACTATCTTTTTAGGGCGGCTGTTGAAGCACCAGGATTAATATCGTCAGCGTTAAAAATGGATGAAAAGGTTTTAAGACATCTTCTTGTTAAAACCAAGCCTTCGTCTATAGATTATCTTAATAAACAGAAGCAAATTAAGGAACAGATTGAGAAAGATGTTTCAGAGATTGAGGAATCTAAAAGAGATCTTGAAATAGTTGAGGAGAAAACAACTGAGAATTCAGAATCAATTGTAGATGAACAAATAGAATGAAGTTGTAAATAAGAAATTTTAGGGAGCACTTATATGATTAAGAAAAAGAAAAGGAGAGAACATAGACGTCCAAAGCCGTGCCAATTTTGTAAAGATCCTACTATACAAATCAATTACAAGAACTTCAAATTGCTTCGAAGATATATAAATGAACGTGGAAAAATTGTTGCTCGAAGAAATTCAGGAGTTTGTGCACGACATCAGAGACAGTTGGCTCGAGAAATAAAAAGGGCAAGATTTTTAGCATTAATCCCATACACAGCATACATATATAGGTAGGTTATCGATGAAAGTAATAATAACTCAGCATCATCCTCAGTTGGGCAATCCCGGTGATGTAGTAACTGTAAAGGATGGATTTGCGCGAAATTTTCTTATACCTCGGAAATACGCTATTATCGCTACACCGGGAAATCTTCGTCAAGTAGAAATGATTAAACAACGTCAGTTTACCTTAGAGGAGAAACACAAAGAAAAGTTGCGTTATATCTCAGAAAAAATAGCGAGAATTTCTGTGGATCTGGTTGTGGAGGTCGATGAAGAAGATAGGCTTTTTGGAACAGTATCCCCGGCACAGATTGCGGAAGCATTAGAAAAGCAAGGATACTCCATTTCCAAGAAGCAAATTATAATTAGTGATCCTATCGACAGTCTTGGCGTGTATAACGTTAGAGTGCAACTTCATCCAGATATTGAGTCCAAGGTCAGAGTTTGGGTTCTTAAACGTGAAAAATAGCAAAAAGTTATTCATAAAGTGAGCTTCTCAAAATTTTTTCTAAGGGTTAGGTAACTAACCCTTTTTGTTTTTCATGAAGAGTATATATAATTACTCTGTGTAAAATCGAATTTCTAAATGAATAGGATTGATTTTATGTGGACGGTGTTCTTTAGATTGCTTGCAGCACATTTATTTTCCGATTTTCCGCTTAGACATTTTGAGAAGATCGAGCAGTTGCCTTCAATGAGAAGGATTTTAGTACACGGGCTATTTATTTTCCTTACAAGTACTTTTGCTATTGGTTCAGCGGTTATTTATAGAATAGAACTATTAGGAATGATCGGTATTAATACTGCTATACACATTATAGTTGACTTCTTTTTTATTTCTCGGCACTTCAGGAATATTCGAAATGAAGTTCTATGTAATTTTATATATCATATAATAACAATTATGGCTATTTTTGGGCTTTCATATTGGTTTACAGTGGGATACAGTTATGGAAACTTATTGCCGTTTATTATTTTTAGCCTTGCGATAATTTCTCTTTGGGTAAATCCGCATATTTTATTTATTATTCGAAGGATTAGAGATAAAGCAGGTTCAATAGGAATTTTTACCGAGCCTTGGGCAAAATGGGCTCTTTTGGAACGTGCGCTTCTTTTCATGGGATTTTCGGTTAAAAACATCGTAATTTGCATAATAGGTATTTTGATTGCAATAATTATTAGAGGATTGCTTTTGCTTAATGAAGAAAACGTTCCGGTTCCTATTGTAGAGTGGTTAGTTGTTATTGCCGCAGCGTTAGTAGGAAGATATTTTATGTATGGAGTGATTTTGTAAGTGATATTTTATGATCAAGGGTGAATTAGCATATTTAGCGTTAGACCGTAAAAGCGGCACTTTCGCAATGGTTATCCGACGATTAGATAACGGATTAGTTCTTCCTGTTTGGATCGGACATCCTGAAGCTTATGCCATTGCAGTCGGGATGATGGATATTAAAATGCCACGACCTTTGACACATGATTTATTGTCTAATGTTATATCTGCAATGGGAGGAAAGGTTACTAGGATAATAATTTCAGGACTGCGAGTCGACACTTATTATGCTCTAATTCATATTCGAGGGCATGACTCTGAAAACTATGTTATAGATGCTCGTCCTAGTGATTCTGTTGCTTTAGCATTACGCACTAATGCTGAAATTTTGCTTTCTGAAGAAATGACATTCTATAATTTAGAAAATCCTGTTACACCCATGGAAGTGGAATTGAAGAAAATTCTATCAAAGATTGAACCGGAGGAACTTCTTGCGTTTTAGCATATAGGTGGGATAATGATTAGGAAACATCATGGCATAATCCCCAGCATACACAGTGATGCATTTATTGCAGAATCAGCTGTGCTTATTGGTGATGTGACTGTTGGGAAGGACTCGAGTATATGGTTTGGTGTGGTTCTTAGAGGGGATATAAATTACATTAAAATTGGCGAAAGAACCAGCATTCAAGATAATACTGTTGTTCACGTAGATAGTCATTTGCCGGTTGATATCGGAGATGATGTAACAATTGGACACGGTGCAATTATACACGGTTGTACTATAGAGAATGCGGTACTTATTGGGATGGGAGCAATAATTCTCGACGGAGCAACAATTTGTTCTGGGTCGATTGTTGCAGCTGGTGCGGTTGTTAGAGAGGGTGAGAAAGTTCCACCTAAAACTTTGGTTGCTGGGATTCCGGCTATACCCAAGAAAAAACTGGGTGAGGAAGTTATTAAAAAAATTTTTAAGCATGCAGCGAAATACGCAGATTACGCAAAAACATTTATTTCAGAAGAATAGTTTTAAGAAGTTGGTGGCATATTATGAATAAAGTTTACATGATAATACTGCTATTGATGAGCCTACTATTCGCGCAGCATAAAGTTCATGTACAAAGTTACAAGCAAGGAGAGAAGTATTACCAAAACGCTCAATATAGAGATGCATTAGCTCTCTTTTCTCAAGTATTCAATAAATCCGGTGACCGAGATCTTAGAGCAAAAGCTATATATATGAAGGCAATTTCAGAATATAAACTTCGGGAATATGAAAGGTCGGCGTCTGATTTTGCAGATTTCATAAAGATTTTTTCTGATCATCCACTTATTTATCGAGCTTCGATTTATTTGGGAAACTGTAAATATTATTCCGGTAATTACTTTCAAAGTGCACAGGCGTATTCATTTGCTGTGCTTTCTCAAAACAGTAGAGAGAAACATATTGCCAAGAGAGCTCTTTCCGATCTTTTGAATGGATATTTGCCAACAAATCTTTTCCCCTCGTTGTTGGATTTGGTGCAACACTCGGTTGAGGGAATAGTGGCTGTTGCATGGTTAGAGCGGCTTCAATTCGATGCAGATTATGCTGTTGCTCTACGTGAAGGGAAAAAATTATTGCAAAGAGGTTACAGTAACGAAGATAAAAGAAAGCTTAGGTTAGAACTCGATAAGATAGAAAATTATCTTAAGAGGAATTTAGTCGTTGCAATACTTGTTCCTCAATTCGGTGAATTCAAGAAATACGGAACCGAAATTTTTAATGGCGTATCACTGGCATTCAGTGAATATTCAAGATCATCTATCAAACTTAAAGTGATAGATACTGGAGGAGATGCTTTGTCAGCCGCCATCGCTATGAATGATTTATTACGCTCAACGACACCTTTATGTATAATCGGACCTATCAGAAGCAACGAAACAGCTGCAACTGGTGCGATCTCAGGTACATTTAAAGTTCCTTTAATTACACCGACGGCTTCGCAGAATGGTATCGCTGAGCTTTCTCCTTATGTTTTCCAATTAATGGTGAGTCCTGAGAATAGTTCTGCATTATTAGGAGCAATTGAGGGAGAAGGAATGGACACTTTTACAATTCTTGCACCAGACGATGAGTTAGGTCGTCGATGTGCTATTGCTTTCGAAAAATCTGTTAAACAAAAAGGTGGAATTATTCTTGCATATGAATTTTATGATCAAAATACAATGGATTTCTCGCATATTTTGCGCGATATGAAAGAGCCTATATTAAGGAAATACGACACACAAATCGGAAGAAAATCTAGTCGTGACGATAGGTTCTATAAATGTAAGCCAAATGCAGATCCTCCTGACTGTGTGTTGAAAGAGCGAAAGGATTGGACAGTTCATATAGATGGTTTCTTTTTACCAGCATATTCAGAGGAAATTGAAACAATTCTGCCGCAGATCCCATTTGTATTTATTAAAACCAAGATATTAGGAACCAATGGCTGGGTTATTAATAGCTTAAAAAATAACAAGAAAATTAGAAAATATTTAGATAGCACAATTGTTATTCCAGATGATTTTTACATAGATAGTGAAGACTCAATGTGGAAAAAATTTGAAAAGGATTATTATAGTAAATATCGCAAAAAACCTTCTCGAGTTGCAGCACTTGGCTATGATGCAGCAATGCTGGTTATTAATGGGATAAAAAATAATGCTGTGACGCAAGAACTTATGAAAGATTACCTTTCTGGTATCTATGATTATACTGGTCCCTCGGGTCCCGTTTGCTTTGATGAGAACGGCGCTAATACCAAATCTATAATCCTGCAGTTTATTGATGGAAAACTGATAAGGATTAAGTGATAATGGAGAAAGATACGGAGATTAATGGTGGTTTTTTTGTCAATAAGCCAAAGGGTTTAACATCCCGTAAAGTCGACAATATCATTAGTAAAGCAATTAATATTAAGCGAGTTGGGCATATTGGCACGCTTGACCCACTCGCGGAAGGAATTCTTCCTGTATTAATTGGAAAGGCAACAAAACTGTCTCGTTTTGTCGATAGTGGAATTAAGGCATACCGAGTGGAAATGATTCTTGGGATAACAACCGATACCGATGATGCGACAGGAGAAGTAATATCAGTTAAATCTGTAAAAGCAAATTCCAATGAGGTTTTATCTGCATTGAAAAAGTTTGTGGGAAAAATTGAACAAGTACCACCTAAGTACTCAGCAAAAAAACGAAATGGTATCCCATATTACAGATTAGCCCGAAAAGGTTTGGAATTTGAAATTAAGGCAAGCAATGTGCAAATATTCTCTATAGCAAATGTCGAGATAGACTTGCCTAAAATTAGATTTGATGTTGAATGCAGTACAGGAACATATATGCGAGCTATTGCTCGAGATTTAGGTTCAATTTTAGGCTGTGGCGGACATCTTAGCGGTTTAGTTAGAACTAGAGTTGGACCTCATACATTACAAAAAGCTACGAATCTTGATGTAATTATCGATTCTATTCAATCGGAAACACCCAAGAAATATTTAGTTTGTCTTGCTGATCTGATACCACATATCCCGCGGATTAGAATTAAGGATCTCGAGATCTGGCAGGTTATTCACGGTCAAATTATCCAGAACTTCGGCTTACAGTTTAGGAACTCCGAAATATTTGCCTTAACCGATTCTAATGATAAAGTTTTAGCTCTTGCAGAGAAAGAATCTAGTTCATATAAATATTTGCGAGTGCTTGTTTGATTGGAGGTTTTATGATTGAGAAAGATAAAAGCGAAAGTAGCATTTTTCACAATGAAGATGATGAAATCTGCGCAGCTTTTATACGGTTGTATAAAGTTGTAAAAAGGATTAGAGCACCTGATGGTTGCCCTTGGGATCGTGAGCAAACGCATAAATCCCTTAGACCATATATTATCGAAGAAGTTTATGAATTCCTCGAAGGTGTCGACAATAATGATTGTGAAATAATGAAGGAAGAATTAGGAGATGTATTGCTTCAGGTGCTTTTACATGCAGAAATTGCAAGGGAGTCGGATAGGTTTAAACTCCTTGACACAATTAATACAATAACAGAAAAACTTATTAGACGTCACCCGCACGTTTTTAAAGATACTATTGTTATAAACTCGGAAGAGGTTTTAAGAAACTGGGAGGCTATAAAAAAAGAGGAGCGGCTGGAGAATAATAAAAATAAAACTAATGAAAATATTTCTTTATTAGCCGGCATTCCGCAAAGTATGCCAGCTCTTTTGGTTGCACAACGAATGCAGGAAAAGGCGGCTCGAATCGGTTTTGATTGGGGAAATATCGTCGATGTATGGGACAAGGTTAAGGAGGAAATTTCAGAGTTAGAGAAATTACTCGATTCCAAGAATGTTGACCGAATTGAGGATGAACTTGGAGATGCGTTTTTTGCATTAACAAATCTTGCTCGATTTTTCAATCTTCATTCTGAAATGGCTCTAAGGAGAACAAACAATAAATTCTATAATAGATTTACTTACGTTGAACGTAAAATTGATGAAGAAAAAATTGAAAATCCTACTTTAGAACAAATGGATGTTTTCTGGGATGAAGCTAAGAATTTAGGAAAGTGATTAAATAGATTAAATCCAAGTACAAATATTAATTTTTTAATAATAGATATTGCTTTAAATAATGCACTATATCATGGCAAGCTAACTATTATATTAAATGAGATATTTTCAATCACTTCGAAACTTCTTGCCTTTTAAAATCTATATTCCTATAATAATCTAAAACAGGTAAACATGGTCGAGGAACAAATAACCAATGGGAGGTGATAAGGGACGCTCCGGGGAAATATTTCTCGGGGAGGAAAGTCCGGGCTTCCACGAGTCAGCACACCTCGTAATTCGAGGATCCAGTCACGGAATGGAAAGTGCCACAGAAACTAAACCGCCTGGAGAGTTCTATCTCAAAAGGTCAGGGTGAAAAGAGAAGAAATAAGAATCTTCTTCCTCATCGGTAACGTTAAGGTTTGGCAAACCCTGTGCGGGAGCAAGGTCAAGCAGGAAGTAGGATGACTCTTTTTATTACTTCCGGGTGGACCGCTAATATGCATAGAGCAATCTATGTAAAAGATAAATGTCCCTTGTCCTGATTTTCAGGTTACAGAACCCGGCTTATAGCTTCCCAATGGTAATTTTACTCTGCCATGTACCCCAAAAATGGAGGTGATAAAATGAAGTGGGTGCTGGCTGATCGTATGGATCCTTCTTTGTCTATCCAACTTTCTAAGAAATTGGAAGTACCTAAGGTAATTTCTCAAATTCTTGTTAATAGAGGGTACAAAACTGTTGATGATCTTAAATCCTTTTTTTATCCAAGCCTTTCAGATTTGTCATCACCATATCTTTTGCCCGATATGCGTATAGCTATCGATAGAATCCTTAAAGCACTGAAGGATCGGGAAAGAATCATTATTTTTGGTGACTACGATGTTGATGGTATAACCTCTACAGCTTTATTATACAATGTTCTATCAAGATTTGGAGCTGATGTAATATGGTATCTTCCAGACAGGCTTATCGAAGGTTATGGTCTGTCCACGAAAGCTATTGATGAAGCAATTGAAAAAGGTTCCACACTCTTGATAACGGTAGATTGTGGAATTACCGGGTATGAAAGTATTGCGTATGCCAAAACTCGAGGTTTGGACTGTATTATAACTGATCATCACGAACCGGGTTCTGAAATGCCTGATGCAGTTGCAATTGTGGATCCTAAGGTTATGGATGATGTAAACACACCATTTAGAGAACTTTCCGGTGTAGGAGTTGCATATAAACTTGCCGATGCTTTATATGAAGAGTTAAATGAAGAAAAATCAAATCTTCACGATCATCTGGATTTAGTGGGTCTGGGAACTATCGCAGATATTGTTTCACTTACTGAAGAAAACAGAATATTAGCTAGATTTGGTCTCAGAACTCTTGAGAGAACGAAGAAACCGGGACTTAAAGCGTTGTTGAAAATTTCAGGTTTGTGGGGTAACGAACTTTCTAGTTGGCATGTTGTATTTATTTTAGCTCCCAGAATAAACGCAGTTGGACGTGTTGGTAATCCTGAATTGGCTTTTAGACTTTTAACTAGCAGAAGCTTAGAGGAAGCCTCGAGAATAGCGGATATTTTAGAGACTGAAAATAAACGACGCAAGAGTTTGGATGAGAAGATTTTTATTGAAGCAGTTGAGCTTGCAGAACGAAGTATCACCGAAGATGAGAGAGCTTTGGTTTTAGTGAGCGATAAGTGGCATCTTGGAGTAATAGGTATTGTAGCAAGTAGACTTGTTGAAAAATATTTTAGACCAGTTGTTTTAATTTCTACAATTGACGGAACTGGAAAGGGCTCCGCGAGAAGTATTCCAAGTTTTCATCTTTTAAATGCTATTAAAAGTTGTAGTTCTCATCTTATAAAATTTGGTGGTCATAAATATGCGGCAGGTCTTTGTATCGAGAAGGATAAAATACCAAAATTCAGAGAGGATTTTCTTAAATATACATTAGAGCATATTACAACTAGCGATCTTGAACACCAACTTTCTATCGAAGCAAAGATAACCGCAGAAGAAATAAACCTTAATCTCATAGATTGGCTGGAACTTTTTGCACCTCACGGACCTAATAATATGCGTCCGATTTTCCTTTTGGAGGATGTTGATATCCTTGGTGAACCTCGTATTGTTGGAAGCAATCATTTAAGATTTAAAATTCGAGCTAAGAATAATTTATTAGATGTTATCGGTTTTAATTTTGGTGATTTTAAAGAGCGTATTACAATGAGAAGTAGACCAGTTAATCTTGCGGTGGTTATTGAGAAAAATACATATTACGGTCAACCAGATGTCCAATTACGCATTAAAGATATAAAGCTGGGTAATTGGAGGATAGATTTAGATTAGAAAAGGAATGTTTCAAGAAATTATAATAAACCATCTTTAAGTAACTTCAGGATTTGTCTCCAAAATTTTTTCTCATGTCCAACAATAGATCGACCACCGTGTCCAGGCAACAATATGAGATTGTCAGGTAACTGCAATATAAGTTCGATACTTTCTGATAACTGTTTGGAACTTCCACCAGGAATATCTATCCTTCCTATGTTTCCACCTGCGAATACAGTGTCTCCAGAAATGAAATAGTTATTTACAACAATACCGATACTACCGGGCGAGTGTCCGGGAAGGTGCATCAGATCCGCATCGAACATCGATTTTATTGTCAAGCTTTCAATATTTTCCGCAGAGATAGATATAGGAGTTCCAGTAAATGATGAAAAATTCAAATTTGGGTTTTCGAGCATAGGGTTTTCTGCTCTGTGAGCGTAAATGGGTATTCCATATTCATTTTTAATTTCGGGGACAGCCAATATGTGATCGTAATGTCCGTGGGTTAGAATAATTGACAAAGGATTAAGCATCAACTTATTAATTTTGTCGATTATGTTTTGCGAATCACCACCAGGATCTATGATAACTGTTTCTCTTTTGTTATTGTGTAAGATGTAACAATTGGTCTCGAGTTGTCCTACAACAATTCTTTCAATATTCATCATGACCCCAATGCTTTAAACTCAAATAGATTAAAATCAAGTTGTATAATAACAAATCATTCTTGACAACTGTCAAAGTAAAAATATAATGAGTGCATAACTGCCCCTGTAGCTCAGCTGGATAGAGCATCGGACTTCTAATCCGAGGGTCGCAGGTTCGAATCCTGTCGGGGGTGTTTTTTTTAAGCATTTTTATATATATTTCAGAGACAGCATATAATAAACTCACCCAGTTAGGTCAAATCCTTTCAACAAGTGGTTTGTTTATAAATCCTAATAAACATTCATATGCAAATACGAATATTTTAATTAGGAATTATTAGTGACTTCATAGAAAAAATACGGAATTTTGATAGAGCTTTATCTGTTTTATAACACTGAAAAATATATAAGTGAAACAGTATATGTCATTAAAGGTAACGCACTGCAGGTTCACATTTATAGAATGGTAAACTATATAATTCCTCTCGGGTTAATTTAAGTTTTTCAAGTAAGATATTCATGGCGTCAACTGGTTCCTGTTGTATTTTCTCCTCTTCTTCCTTTATTTTAATTCGACCTGTTTCTGTATCTATCAAACCAGCACGAATGTTTGCTGAAATTGTCATCCATCTTTTCGAGAAACCGAATTTCTTTTGGAGTAGAAAATCACTTACTTCGGCAACAAGGCAATCTACATGTCTTGTGCGACCGTTAGGCATTGTTTCCCAACCAATTTCCTTTTGAAGAATCCCAATAATATTGTCTTCGTCCCAATCGAAATATTGAGGAAGGGCAATTAGATTAAATTCACTAATCTCGCTTGTTGGTGTTACAATTTTTTGTAATTTATCTGTTGGATAGTTGTTTTTGGCATATTTCATAAAGCGATCGTAATGATGTCTTAACATTCCGAGAACGTTGAATTCAACTCTCGAACCGGAGACTCCACCGTGAATAATTGTCCGAGCGTTGTTGTTTCTCGCAACGATGAATCCAGAGCGGCAGCATCCCTGGCAACAAGGTGTGCAGAAATCACCAGTTGCAAGTAAGAAATCGCGATATAATCGATACATTATTTCTAAATCAGGGGTTATTTCTATAATCGGAATGTTCAGAGTTTCCCTTATCCTTGCCAGATTGTTTTTTGCTGTATCTGTTACGAAACCGTGGTTGAAGTTGGCTCCAATTACATCGAGATTGTATTTCCTCTTGCAAAGAAATGCAACGTATGAACTGTCGATGCCACCGCTACATGTTACAACAACTTTTTCGCCGCGCTTTGTAATTTCTCTAATTCTTTTCTCGAATTCAGATTTTGCTTTATTCGGATCGAAATGTTTCCATTTTTCATCGTATTGCTCGCAGGCATTGCACAATCCATCCTCGTTGATTTTCAATTTAGGATAGGTTTCCGGTAAGAGGCATCTTTTGCAGAATTTCATTAAATCCTTTCTTGTAGTCTTTTTATTTAACAATGTTAGTGTTATTTCTTAATTCTGCAAGTATGATTACTATAATGATTGTCTCTAAGAGATTTGCCGTGGTAAACTAAGTTAATTTTCTATCCCTACTATTTTAATCGAAATGTTTTGTATTAATAGTCATAATCGGCATGCAAAACTCAGAGAGCAATCGGATTAGAAGAATATCACACGTAAATCACACAATTGGATTGATAATGTTTTATTTAGTTTTTTTATTGAAGAGCATCATAAATAAATGAAAATTCTGGCAGCAAATACTTAATATCATCAAATGTTCCATCATAGGATAAGATTCAATATCGCTCCAACAGTTAAGGATGATATGATCATAATAATCGCTGCTTGAATCATCTTTTTCACACCGAGTTCTTTTATTAATATAGCGAAAGTAGCAATACATGGAAAGTACATCGTCAAAACCACCGAAGCGATCACCATCTGCTTCATCGTCAATTGCAGTGGAACAAGCATACCAACAGCTACATCTTTTCTTAGAAAACCGATAATCAAAGCACCGACTGCTTCTTTAGGAAGTCCTAAGATTCCTTTTACTATTGGTGAGGCGATATTGCCTATAAATTCAAATACGTGTAATGCGTAAAGAATATTTATAATAAATACACCGATCAATACGTATGGCACTGCCTCCTTTACAAACATGATAATTCGCATCCAAACTTTTTTGAGAAGAGCTTTGAGATATGGGAATCTATACGGTGGAATCTCAACAAATATTTCAGGGCTTTCACCCTTGAGTGTTAGATTGAGGATAATACCTAAAACTATCCAAACAATAAACAATGTCCCAAATACAAGGCTAAGACCGTATGCACCGTATTGACCAACTAGACCAATGATCATTGCAATTTGCGCCATACATGGAATAGCTATAGCCATAATTGTAGAGGCGATAAATCTTTCTCTTTTAGATTCTAGTATCCTTGTTCCCAGTGCACCCGGAACGTTGCATCCAACGCCGAGTAACATTGAGATTATTGAAAGACCATGCAATCCAAGTTTGTGCATAAAACTATCCACAAGAACTCCAAGTCGAGGAAGATAACCGGAATCCTCCAGAAAGCTGAGAACTAAATAGAAGGCTACGATATACGGTAAAACCATCGCAATGGGAACAAATAGACCCGTTGTTAATAGACCCATGGATTCTACGAAGTCGATTTCGCCATCTACTAGTTTGCCGATCAACACATTGTGCACAAAACCGGTGGATCCCAATAAAGAGGACAGTTTGAGTATTAGAGGTGACCATAGCTTTTCAAACAATGGTTCAAAAACATATCCGATTAGTGATTCTCCAACTGTTCTAATAATGTAAAAGGAAAGTAGTAGAATAGCTATCGCAATTGGGAAACCGGTTATCGGCTTTATCGATGCATCTCCTAATCTTTCCCAAAATGTATGATGACGATGTGTTAATGTTTGCACATTTTCAACAATCTCACCGATTTTTAGCCACTTCTCTTCTTCTTCAAATTCAAAAGAGCTCGTCTTCGCTTCACTAATTCTTGAATGGAGCTGTTTAATTCCTTCACCGGTTATACCACATGTCGGAATAACAGGAACGCCTAAAATTTCCTCTAATTTATCGACATCTATTTGAATACCGGTATGTTTTGTTTCGTCCCAGAAGTTAAGGCACACGATTAATGGAACGCGTAATTTAATCAATTGAAGTGTTAGGGAAAGATTCCTTTCCAGGTTTGTAGAATCGATAATATTAACAATAATATCATTTTCATCATTAATTTCTTTTTCTAACATTTTAACAGCGATTCGTTCTGCCTCGGATGTAGCCTCTAATGTATAAATCCCTGGGATGTCGATTACTGCAACCTTTTCATTATTTATTCTCATATATCCTTTTGTGTATTCAACCGTTGTACCAGGATAATTGGATGCAATAACATTGACACCGGTTAATCTCGAGAAAATAGCACTTTTTCCGACATTTGGGTTTCCAACCAGCAATATAGTCTTCATTGCCTATTCCTCTTTTTCTGACAGTCTTTTTACAATTATTCTTTGCGCGATTCCGTAACCAAAAGCGATTGTGATATTGTTAATTCTAATAGTGATTGGACCACGTAAGAAATGTTCTGTTAGTTTGGTTAATTTAACGCCTACTCTAAGTCCCTGAGCTTCTGCTTTCCTTTTCAAGCCCATTCCACCATTAATTGCGACAACGATTGCTCGTTCCCCAGACTTGAGATCTGTTAATTTGATGTCTTCCATTTTTTTCTTTCCTATATTACTTTTATTATTCGTTAATTTTCGCTTTTGAATAACTTTTAGAAAACCATATTATCAAAATCGAATCCACAATCATCCAGAGTATAATAAGTACTTGATAAGGTTCTGTAATGTGTCCGTATAGATGATAAAGGTTCATAAGCAGAAAGATCGATGCAATTATTATATTGAGCCAACGATTAAACGATCCTTTCAATACGAGAACAAGAATCGCCATAATCATAGGGATTAAAAAGCATAGACAAAAGAAAATCAACAATACCATTGGTTCTTCAGGCACATTCCCGCTTTCGAAAAAGTGTAACTGTCCGTGTGCTAAAAAGGAAACTGTTGTAATTAGCCATAGTATCGAAATTATTACATTTAGCTTGAATTCCTCCATCTATCTATCCTTTTTACTCAAAACCATAGTGGTTGTGCATTTTCTAATTCTGTTCTCGAGAGTTAATTATGATTAGAATCTAAATAAATAGTAAATATCGAGGTACGACCTTTTTATATTCGATATAATCGTTACAGTATTTGCTTTCGAGAAATCGTTCCTCATGACGTATCACCCAGTAGAAAGCAATTATTTTCCATAGTGTTATCATAGAAAGTAAAATCCCAGTTAATACTTCTGCAGACCATGCCATCAGTGCTAATCCAATAAATAAGAGTATAGCAGCAACGTACATTGGGTTACGTGAGATCCTGTATATGCCAATTTTATTTAGACCGGTTTTCGATTTAATAAAAGCTATTATTGATAGTATATATATGAATGCTGCAA
>JAUXEQ010000158.1 GCA_030620455.1 bacterium
AGTCTCGTTAGAAAAGGATAAGCTGGATCATCTAAGTTGAAGAATGCCATAAATCTAGGGAATGGAATTGAAGGTATAACTATGTCGAATGTATCGTAAAATTCAGATGCTCCCCAAACTGTACCCAGAAATAGTTTTTTAAGAATTGTATCTATAGCATCAATATTTGTAACCCATAAAGGAAATTCCCAATTCGGAATTGCACCTGACGAAACAATTTGGAACAAGTAGCTTTCGTCTAATGTATTTGGAACGGTGCCGATATCTTCAGCGATAACTCGAACAGCGATTAAATTACCTAATCCAAATGGTGGATGTTCATAATAAATCTTTAACCTATGGTCTATCCTTTCTATTTCCGCTGTAGATGTGACTTCAGAACCATTAACAAAAAGCCTAACGGATCTGGGATTAATTCCGGTCTCTCTATCTGTTACATTGATTAATATTGGAGAAGTAGGCAAAACATCTTCTCTATCTGGTTCTGGATACGCAAAGCTTATATATGGCGGGTTATCTCCTCCCCAAACATCAGCCTTGAAATTAATCCATATCCATGAGGGAGCGGAAAAATCCAAATGATCCATTTCATACATGCTTTCCCAAGGTGTTATTCTATTTGTTTCATTCGCCAGAGCTATTCTCATCGACCCAGCCGGTAATAAAGATTCGTCCCAGGAAATCATAGCATCACCAACAACTCCGCCAATAAAAATTCTGAACATGTGATATCTTTGATCTCTACGAATATCGGTTGTTAGCATCGTTATAAAAGGATTAGCAGGATCATCAAGCTTGAAATAGGTGTATAACCCAGTTGGCGGTGTAAATGGTAATGGAACATCGAGATCGTCGAGTAATATTTCTCCATCGGGATCTACTCCGTAAATTAAAGTTTCAGTTCGTGATCCCGAAGAAATATTAAGATCACATCTCCACGAAACTGCACTGGTTATCGAGAAAATAATAACCATTATAAGAACAATAGTAATTCGGTTTTTCATTATATCACTCCTATTTAGTATATATTTGCACATAACCTTTACCTTCTCGTCCGCTTCCAGGACCAGCAGATGAAACAACATATGCATCTTTACCTTTTCCAAAGAAGCCTTCAATTAATGTTATATAATATCCACACTGGCTATTTTCATTAGTACCTGTAATGAAATAAATTTCGCTAATGGATTTATCAGTTCCACCGGCATAGAAACTAACTTTACCCGTATGATACGCACCTACGTCGGTATAAGGTGCACCAATCATTATATCGTTAATTCCATCTCCATTAATATCTCCTGCGTCGGAAACAGAATTACCAAAAAGGTCATTAACAGAATTGCCCATATATCTTTTAACAAATTCAGGACGCAAAACTTCACCGCCAGCAAATGAATATGTGTTTCCTAATCCACCTGGACCTCCTCCCGGTCCACCGACAATAACATCGTTGAATCCGTCTCCTGTAATATCGCCAGTTGAACTAACAGAGTACCCCATATGTTCTCCATTGACTTTTCCGTCGTAAGTTACAAATGGAGTTTTGCTTATAATACTACCACCTTTATAAATATAAACTCTACCAGCATCTTTTACATCACCGACATCATAGTAAATCGCACTAACTGAAAATTCTGCGATTTTGTCTCCATTAAGATCATCTAACATATCGACCTCAACACCATATGCATCGACTGGTTTTTCACCATATAAGGTTAGAGAAGGCTTATCATATCCCATTCCGCCAAGATAAACATAAGCAGCACCTGTTGAGCCTTTGCCACCATATGGTGCTCCAATTACAAAGTCCGGTTTCCCATCCCCATTAATATCCATACCACCTGTGACAGAGGCACCAAACCATTCACTTGACTTATTTCCATCCAAAACTATGTCTGGTATTGTATCTAAGGTTCTACCACCATAAAAAATGTAAACTCTTCCAGCATCGACAGCAATCGAATTTGAGTTATCCGCACCAACAGCAAAATCGTCATAACCATCCTCGTTTATATCCCCTATTCCATGTGCAGAAGATCCAAAATGATCTCCCCCTTTTTCACCGGATAATATAAGTGCTGGATTCTCTCTAAGTTTTCTCCCACCAAGGTAAATATAAACTTTACCAGTATACTTTGGATCTTCAGAAAATTTTCCATCCGCACAAATTATAAGGTCATTATAACCGTCTTTATTAATATCGCCAGCTGGTGCAACTTTTATTCCGAATTTATCACCTGTAATAGGACCTCCAGGTGCTCTAAAAGTATAAACCAGTTTGAGTTCAATCCCCATTAGCCCTGAGGTTAGCAAAAGGATTAAAATTAATCCGTTTCTTCTAAACATAGTTCTCCTCCAAATACATTTTTTTAATTAAGCTTTTCAATTAAAATATCTTTTGCTTTCCTTGGATCCGCCTGACCCTTTGTTTTCTTCATGACCTGACCCATAAAAAAACCGATTACATTTGTTTTACCAGATTTGTATTTATTTACTGATACCGGATTTTCTGCAATGATTGTCTCAATAATTTTTTCTAATTCATTTTCATCAGAGATAAATTTAATATCGAGACGATTCAGAACAGACTTCGAATCCTCACCTGTTCTTATCATTTCTCTGAAAACTTTTTTCCCAATAGTATTAGAAATTTTCTTAGACGAAATCATATCGAGAAGTTCTGCAAGATTCTTCGGCTCGATGGGAAATTCCTCAATAGAAATTTTCTCCTCGTTTAATACACGTAAAACCTCAATCAGCAACCAGTTTATTGTTATTCTTTTATCTGATGTTATTTTCAACACTTTATCTGCATAATCCGAAAATCCTTTTGTTTCACATACTTTTTCAGCGATTTCATTACTAATATTATATTGACGTATAAACCTTAAAATTCTTTGCCCTGGCAACTCACCAACCGACTCCGATGCATGATTTATTTCATCTTCATCCACATAAATGCAAAGTATATCCGGTTCGGGGAAATATCTATAATCTGAGAGCTCTTCCTTAGTGCGCATTGGAAATGTTTTATTTTCTTTTTCATCCCATAGAAGAGTTTGTGTAACAATAAATCCACCCGATTCGATACAATTTATATGCCTATTAATTTCATACTCGATGGCTTTTTGCATAAATTTAAATGAGTTTAGGTTTTTGAGTTCGGTTCTTGTACCAAGTTCTGTTTCATCTTTTCTCTTAACAGACACATTTGCATCGACTCTCAAATTCCCCTTCTCCATATCGGCAGAGCTTATTCCAAGATAAGTGACAATTTGCTTAATATTTCTAACATACAGCGCTGCCTCAGCTGGAGAGTGCATGTCTGGTTCTGAGACGATCTCAATCAATGGCACACCACAACGGTTAAAATCGATAAGCGATATCTCTCCTGAGCCTATATGATATGATTTCCCAGCATCTTCTTCCATATGAATTCTATTTATCCTTACTGTTTTATACTCACCGTTAGGAAGTTTGAATTTAAGTTGACCTTTTTCAGCGACTGGAATTTCGTCCTGAGTAATTTGATAACCTTTTGGAAGGTCGGGATAAAAATAATTTTTCCGAGCAAATACCGACTTTCTATTTATTTCACAACCCAAAACATTTGCGAGCATTAATGAATAATGAACAGCTTTCTTATTAGGAAAAGGTAAAGCCCCAGGCAAACCCATGCAAACCGGACATACATCTGTATTAGGTTCGACATCGTAGCCGACTATGGGACATGAACAAAACATTTTTGTTTCAGTGTTAAGCTGAATATGAATTTCTAATCCAATTGTCGGTTCATACATAAATCTCACCTACCGATGAAAATTACTATATAATAATGACATTCTGAAAATAGGTCAAGCAATATCTTAAGATTATTTCACATCTCTAAGAAAATCAAGTTCTTCCATATTTTTCTTTAACTATTTCTCTAAGAATTTCCCTTTTATTTAATTTTGGATCATCAATAACTTTCTCGAGTAGATAATTCAAAACATCCCCAACAGTTTTCCCTGGTATTATATCAAGAATACGCATGACGTCGTAACCGTTTAATTGCAAATCCTGAACGGCAAGAGGCGGCTTACTCAAAAGGACTTTCATAACTCTATTTCTATATTGTATTTCTTCATCGATATCTCCACCCAATCCTTGTGCCTTTGTATCTGCCAATCTCAATTCAAATAACGGATACAGCAAATCCTCTCCAAGGTTTCGAATAAATCGTCTTATTCCTTTTTCAGTCTCCGCATGACTAAACATGTGAAATTCTACAAGTGTCGCAACATCTTCTGCAAAATTATATGAAAACGAATGATCTTTCAACCATTTAAGAGCAATTTCCGCTGCGGTTTTTTGATGATTGTAAAACCTTGCACGTCCGTTTTCTCCAAGAATTTTATGAGATGGTTTACTTATGTCATGAAATAGAGCGGCAAACCGAATTAATAAGTCTTCGGGAGATTCATCGATTGTTTTTAATGTATGATGGAAAACGTCATATGCATGCATTCCACCAGGTTGAGTAACTCCAACGCATTCGTAGAGCTCTGGAAGAAGTACTTTAAGAGCTCCTATTTCTAACAAGCATTCAAA
>JAUXEQ010000274.1 GCA_030620455.1 bacterium
AATAAGGTCCGGTGGCTCAGTAGTGAATTCAGCGGGTTCATTAATCGAACCTACAAGATTCCAACCTTTAACAATAGGAATAATTGTTTCATTTACTGGAACACCACCAATTGTAATGGTGTAATCTGCAGATGAATAAATCCAGAACCCTTGCCCTGCCTGCGTTCGTGAAACGATATAGAAATTTCGAAGAACAGGATTATAAGCGAACGGTCCAGCGAAGATTTCATCAAAGTATTCTGTCCAATTAGGCATATTTATTACAACTGACGAAGAAAGAAGGTTCCAACCGTTACACAGATTAAAATATGCTGCATCCGGTTCAGGTTGAGAATATTCAATAACAAGATTTTCATTGGCGGAATAGAAATAAATCGAATCTTCTCTCATATCGATATAGTTATTAAGAGTAAAAATACCGTCGGGCCAAAGTCTGGGATTCCAATATAACGAACCAGGATTGTCGACTGTCATTACAATCCATGTGCTTGGTATCGAGCTTAAATTTCTTATATCCCTTTCTAATCTTGTAATATGAGGGTAACTGGGATCATCGATCCAAATATAAACTTCGGTCAACTCAGGTGTCGTTGGTGATGAAAATATATCCATTAATGGATCGTAACCATCTGTAGCTGAATAGCTGCAACCTATTGTCATTACATTCCTATCGAGATATCCTTCAGTAGGATCGAAACCATGGAAAATAAGATGCTGCATCCATGAAACTGTATTCCATCTTACAAAAATTGTAGCATCATCGGAGTAATATCCTACTGTCCCATCGAGCAGTATCACTGTGTCGATAAGCATTGGAGTGAAGGAAGCCCCGGGAGCGCTATTATTTATTAGAAGTTCGATGTCGATGAATTTAGTGTTACGTAACATCGGGGTTATATTATTGCCGTCGATAAGCAAATAACCACTTCTTGAAGCATCTAAGTTTACTGTAAAACCATCAGCAGCAGTGCCATCTGTTTTAACATCAAGAACCGAGACGATTTCAGGATTAAATCTTATTCCAACTGAGAAATCTGTAATAGAAAATCTAAACGGATCGTCGCAATATAATGTGTACCTTACAGTAGCTCCAGGTTCTAAGGTCGTATCTCTAAAGAATAAGTAAAGATTGTCGATGAAGAAATTCCAGCATATACTGGATTCATTTGGACCACAGTAATCATTCGTAACATTGTCCGCAGCGTAAACACACACATTGATCGTGTCACCCTTACCCCAGTCGTAAATACCGATCGGATGTAAACTAAATTTTCCATCCTCAAAAGTTACTGCTGGATCGTCAATTCTATACTCATCGTCATTAACAGTCATTTTAATGCTTGAATTATCTAATCCTGATAGTAGATCGCTTATATTAACGGAAATAATTTCGGGCACTGAACCAAGTATTTTGCTATCCAGTGGATAAGCATTCTCAAGTATCGGTGGGTCGAGGTCGAGCCTAAACCAATTACTTATAGGAGAAGATAATGTACAACCACCTAAATCGTAAACATCGAGCAAACCATAATCGATTCTGTCTCCGGAGGAAAATTGCCCAGGGTCAGGAGTGAAAGTTAAAATGCTGTCCTCGAATTCTAATCGCGGATCGGTGTTTGGGTCATAAATTTCACCGTTAACTGCAAATACAATCGTTGATACATTAATACCTGCATCATCATCTATTAACGCAATTCGAATTTCCTGAGGATCGCAGCCGCTCCAGACTCCAGTCTCAGGCCATATATTGTGAGCTACAACGGGGGAACAGGCACAATTTGGAATATACATGCATCCAGCACCTCGAATACTATGCATTGCAGATGAGGCATCAATTGTGAAGCATCCTTCTGCACCAATGCAACCCTCGGTGTAGTTTATCCTCCATATAAAATGTGCTGTATCCCCGGGTGAGATACTATCGCTTAGAACAGGATTTTCACCTCGCAATATCCTTATACAAAATCCGGGTGATAAAAACGAAGCAATTCTTTGCTTGTATGGTGTGTTGTTTGCAACATAGCCTTCAATAAGCTCGAATACACCTAATTTATCGAGCATAGCGTTGTAAATTGATGAAAAACTCGTTCCCAACCGGAACCATTGTCCACCAGTGCTCTCCGGAACATCCTTATACCATTGTTCACAATAAGTAGGTGGAAGTCTCATACAAGAAGAATAATAAACTGGTGAACGTGTTACTGTAAAAAGCATAAATGCACCATCCATAAGCTTATGCATTATTGTATCAGGACATACACGTGAGGTGCATGAATGGGTGCAGGTT
The DNA here is from genome assembly GCA_030620455.1 of bacterium. Classification (GTDB taxonomy): domain Bacteria; phylum UBP14; class UBA6098; order B30-G16; family B30-G16; genus JAUWMV01. The sequence continues at coordinate 2,288 of JAUXEQ010000274.1, forward strand.
GACGAATCCACACAGAAAGGAGCATCTGTAAGAAGGATAATAACTCTCAAAGCCCCAGATCTCCAATTAATTGAGTCCATAGCTGCATTTATCGCATCTAATGCCATTTCTGGTCCGTCTGCACCCCCGCTTGACCCTATTGGTGACATCCAAGAATGAAACGTATCGATATTAGATGTACAATCATATCCATGTGGAAAATTTTGTCCGTCGCCATAAGTAACAACATTCAAAGCATAATCATAACCTGTAGCCTCCATCGTGTCTGCGAACTCTCTAATATTTGCTACTGCTCCACGAATAGTACCTGACATGCTGCCAGTTGTATCGAGAATGAATACGATATCTACATTACCAGTATCCTGTGTGCAGGCGATATCTAGTCTGAAGAATCCTGAATCAGAAAGCTCAAATGGATGAGTTATGCCCTTTCGGATGAGGTTAATTCCAACTATATCCAGTCCATAGTTATCCGGCGGATTATCCTTAGCGGTTACCATTGAAATAATTAGTACGGGTAAAATCAACCATAATAATTTTCTCACAATAAACCTCCTTTTTTATAGTATTATAAATATTGTGTATATTAACTTATAA
>JAUXEQ010000151.1 GCA_030620455.1 bacterium
CGAGATTATCGTGATAAAGAGAGTAACTATTGAGCCAGGAAATAGCAGGAAAATGCCGTTGATATGCCAGTTCTGCGGTAAGGCACCAAAAAACTCTGACCACTCTAAGTGTCGACTGCACAACAGGATCGGACAGGTCGCCACCCGGCGGAGAAACCGCACCAATAATCGACAATGCACCAATTCTATCATCCGAACCAAGTGTTCGAACGAAACCAGACCTCTCATAGAACTCGGCAATTCTTCTGCCCAAGTATGCCGGATAACCCTCTTCACCGGGCATTTCCTCGAGACGACCGGATATCTCGCGCATAGCCTCAGCCCACCGCGAGGTTGAATCCGCCATTAAAGCAACCGAATAGCCCATGTCGCGGAAATACTCCGCAATGGTTACTCCGGTATAAACCGATGCTTCTCGAGCTGCAACAGGCATGTTAGATGTATTAGCAATTAGCACAGTACGTTCCATAAGCGGTCTTCCAGAGTTTGGGTCGATAAGTTCTGGGAATTCTGTCAGAACGTCTGTCATTTCGTTTCCGCGTTCTCCGCAGCCCACATAGACAATTATCTCAGCGTCACACCACTTTGCAAGCTGATGCTGTATAACCGTTTTACCAGATCCGAACGGTCCAGGGACGCATGCTGTGCCACCTTTGGCAACAGGAAAAAATGTGTCCAAAATTCGCTGTCCAGTCACTAATGGTATCGTAGGCTTGTGCTTACTGCGATACGGTCTGGGAACTCGAACAGGCCAAATTTGAATCATTTGTAATTCCAAATTTTCACCGGATTCATTTTTTATAATACAAATTATATCTGTTACAGTAAAATCGCCCTCTTTTATATCCTCGATAACTCCGAAAACTCCGGGAGGAACAATAATTTTGTGCACGACAATCTCTGTTTCTTTCACAGTACCGATAATGTCACCTTCAACAATGCTATCTCCTTGAGATTTAGTGGGCACAAAATGCCATTTTGTAGTTCTGGAAAGCCCGGGGATATAGATCCCACGATGAATATAGTCGCCAGCCTGTTTAACAATTTCCGCTAATGGTCTCTGAATGCCATCGAAAATCGACGTAATAAGTCCCGGTCCCAATTCCACCGATAGTGGTGCTCCGGTCAAATAAACCGGTTCTCCAACACCGATTCCGCCGGTTTCCTCATAAACCTGAATGGATGCGAGATCGTTTCTAAGTTCGATAACTTCACCGATAAGTTTCTGCTCGGAAACTCTCACAACGTCATACATTCTTGTACCGGACATATTCTCAGCCACAACCAGAGGACCTGCAACTTTAATCGTGCGTCCAACTTTCTCCGACATAGATACATTTCCTTTCTATGAGAATAAAAAATTTCATAGTTAAAGAGTCGTTCGAAAGAATAACAAAATATCCTTAACTAAGTCCAGTGTTTTAAGCAATCATATTTTATCACCAAAATCGCAATCGTCAATTATTGTTACATTTTAAATGCGATTATTAATGATTTTTTTATAAAGCTCTAAATACTTTCTTGCTGATACATCCCAGGAGAAGTCCTCACCCATTGCTCTGAGCATTATTTTCTTCCATTTCTTGCTGTCCTGATATGCCGAAACTGCTCTCACGATTGTATCGTAAAGCTTATCCGAGGTATAGTCGTTAAATAAAAACCCGGTTCCTACAATCGGTTTTTGCGTCACATCGATCACGGAATCCGCTATTCCTCCCGTTCGTCTTGCAACAGGAATTGTGCCGTATCTCATCGAATACATCTGATTAAGACCGCATGGCTCAAATCTCGATGGCATAAGGAACATATCTGCACCGGCTTCTATAATGTGCGCAAGTTTGTTGTTGAATCCTATGAATACTCCCATCTTGTCGGGATACATTCTCGCTGCATCGAGCATCATTCTTTCATATTTAGGTTGCCCAGAGCCCAAAATAGTAAACTGAATATCGAGCTTCATAATATCGGGGATTGCTTGTGAGAGAATATCGTATCCTTTCTGTGCAGCCATCCGGCTTATCATCCCGACCACAGGTAAGTTCTGGTTGAAGGGAAGTTTAAACTCATTTTCTATGAGCACTTCCTTCATTTTAACTTTGCCGGATAAGTCCTCTGCAGAATAATTATGCTGTATGAATGAATCGGTGCGAGGATCCCATTCGTTGTAATCGGCGCCATTAATTATTCCGAAGAGCTTACCTGAATTTACTTTCAGGACACCGTCAAGTTTGCTGCCGAACTCTGCGGTCTGTATTTCTTGCGAATATTTTTCGCTAACAGTATTCACAGCATCGGCAAAAATTATACCGATTTTCAGGAAATTGACATCCCCATAAAATTCAAAAGGACCCTCAGGATAAAACAGACTATGTCCTAAACCGATTGTATCTATGATCGATCTTGGGAACACACCCTGATAAGCCAGATTATGAATCGTAAGTAAAGATTTAGTGTTTCGCCAGTTATAATGAATATTTGGCAGTTTTTTCAGGTACATAGGCAATAGCGCTGTGTGGTGATCGTTAACATGAAGGATGTCCGGCTTGATTTTCAAAGCGGAAACAGCCTCGATAACCGCACGCGAAAAGAAGATCAATCTCTCCGCAGTATCTGAAAACGCTTTCTTGGTTTTGGGATCGAGATACACTCCCATTCGGTCAAAGTATTTTTCACTGCGGATGAAGTAGATAGAGATAGATGTATCAGGCAAATTTGACCTGTAAAGCTCGAATGTCTCGATTTCAGCCCCAAGATCGATCGGAATACCTGAAATGTTAGCAGGTTCAATATTCAACTCCTTCGACTTAGCCTGAATATCTCCGTAATACGGCATGAATACATAGACTTCCGCACCAAGATTATAAATAGCCTTGGGAAGTGCACCTGCCACATCAGCGAGACCACCCACTTTGGCAAATGGATTAACCTCAGTGGAAACAAAAATTATTTTTTCCGACATTTAAATCCCTTTTAACTATATGAATTTTTATTAAAATTTCGGGTAAAACGGCTTTGTTTGATATTTGTACTTAAACTTAACGTATTTTTCCTCAGCACTTTGTCTGCTATCGACAATATTGATAATAGCATAGTGATTATCGCCAGTCTTAATAGCAATAGTCTTTCTGAATGCCACAATCGAAGTATCTGCCCAGAGTTCATCGGTTACGGTTATGATACTATCGAGCTCGATTTCTGGTAGTTCTTTAAATTTTGTTTGATTAGTCCATGCAATACCCGCCAGATGTGGACTTTTCAGCACAAGTTCCGAACCACTACCATCGAGATATATGTCAGGCTCAGAGTGAGTATCGGTGGAATATATACCAGTTTGATCCTTGAATATGAATGCACAAATTGAATCTGAAGCGAAATTGTAGATCTTATAATCATTGTATTTAACCGGCGAGGCATCATATATCGCCAGAGGAGAAAGCATATCGGTATCCTTAGGGCGTCGAACCGCTCTAACTCCAAACCAATAAATGGCAGTCATATCCAGTGGTTCACCTTTATAGTCTCTCATAGAATACGATTTATCTGGCATTGGATCGACCCATATTTTGTATGTATCTAATGCCGTTTCGGAAAGTGTGTCAATATTTAGATCGGCTATATATAACAGATAACCTCTAAAATCATCTTTATCAGCCTGAGGTGAGTCATCCCAGTGTATCAGGATCGAGGTCTGGTATGCTATGGCTGAAACAGTTGGTGGTTCTATTGCTGGTGGTTTGTCCTCACCGGCGCAACCGATTAAAAGCATGACAAAAATCATGGAAACAATTAAGAAAATCATTGAATTTCTCAAAGTTACCCCCTTGTTTAAATATGAAATAATAATACTTTTTGACTGTGTTGGATGCAAGAACTAACTTTATTAATGCAATTTAGATTTTTAACTTTATAAGTTGACATAATTAGTAATTAATATTATTTCAATTTATTAGTATCTAACACGTTGAAATTAATTTAGCCAAAAAAATAATATGTCAAGTTTATACTCGAATGTTTTGGAATTCATAGATTTATACTTGCAAACTTTTATAAGGTAATTTTGTGTATTAGAAAAATAATAATTTAATTTATCAAATATTAAGTTGCATTAAAAAAATAATGTAATATAATTTTAGCAGGTTATAAAAAGGGAGGAGAAATGTTACCGGTTGAAATTATAAAAAATAAAAGAGAGGGGCATTCTTTAAATCCGAGGGATATCAAAGATTTTGTTGCAGATTTTGTCAAGGGTCGTATAGAAGACTATCAAATGTCGGCTTTTTTAATGGCTGTGTATTTTAACGGAATGGATAGGCAGGAGTTATTAGCTCTAACTGAAGCATATGTGGAAAGCGGACAAAAACTGGATTTTGGAAGGTTTGATAAGCCCACGGTAGACAAACATTCCACAGGAGGTGTAGGCGACAAAGTGAGTCTAATTGTCTGTCCCATGGTCGCTGCTGCAGGAGCTTCTGTACCTAAGTTATCGGGACGAGGATTGGGTCATACTGGTGGAACAATTGACAAGCTTGAATCTATACCAGGATTTAAGGCTAATTTGTCGCCTAAAAGGTGTTTAAAAATTTTAGAAGATGTTGGAGTGTTTGTTGCGGCACAAAGTCGATCGATTGTGCCCGCCGACCAGAAAATTTACTCAATAAGAAATGTTACTGCAACTGTAGACTCCATTCCGCTAATTGTAGCAAGCATTATTTCCAAAAAGCTTGCTGTA
>JAUXEQ010000284.1 GCA_030620455.1 bacterium
CCATGAAGTTACAACCTTTTTCGGGTCGCTGCCTGCATTTGTCTCGATACTAACACCGCTGGATTATCGAATTGCAATCGTTGTTTTCAACGGTTGTCCAGCGGAATTTGACGGTGTTTGGCTCATCGATAGAACAGATTTTAGTATCCCAAGTTGTGATTACTCGAGCACTGGTCCGGATATTTGGGCCGACAATTTTACAGACTTCTCATGCCTTTTTAACGCTGTAATCGACGATCTTTATGATTGGCCACCAGTTCGGAGAGGTTCCGGCGCCGAGGATCAATATGGTGCAATTGTTAGAGCTAATGAAGGACTTACATTCAGACCGGATGCGAGCAAATATTTCATTATATTCACCGATGAACGACCTATTGTGGATAGATCCTGCACTCCTGCTTGGGAATACACCGATGAGGACCTTGACAGTATTATCGAATATTGCAATACAAATAACATTGGGGTATATCCAATCACTCCCCAAAATGGTGAGTTTGAATACACTTGGTTTGAATCGTCCAGCAGAAGATTTTACACAGGTTATCCAATCCTTGCTGATTCTACCGGTGGAAAATGGTTCTATCTATATAGCGAAAATTATGATTCTCTGGCAGCTGGAATTGCTCGAGAAATACTCTCTGAAAGGTGTTGCTATGAATTCAGAATTATTGAGCGTGATTTCTGTAACGATTTTAATATATTTTCAGTTTCAGTTAGCGATTCTGATATATTTCTTGGATCGGACGATACATTTTATGTTCCACCTTGTCCCGGCAAAGGACAAGCAATTTATCCTTATCCATGCGGTGGCATATCAACCTGTCCCGATCAATCATTTAGATTCCTATTCTCAGCTGAAAAAAATGTATTCTACCCCGATTCCAATTCTTTATCGCTTGTAATTAACGGTGAGACATCAGGCATTCATGACAGTCGAATCAATTTCATCGACTCCATTCTTATTTTCCAACCACTATCTGATTTTAACAATGGAGATACGGTTTGTGTTTTGCTTCCCGATGGAACAGATACTTTCTCTTGCCCCATGAAGGGAGATAGTTGCTATGCTATCATTGATCTTCAAGGACCAGTCTTTCCGCGACTCGAACCGGAAGCTGGTTCGGTTATACTTTATGATACACTCAACATAGAGATAGAAATTTTAGATTCCCTTGCAGGCGTGGATTGGAGCGCAATTAACAGCGGAAATTTCTCGATAACAGTTAATTCAATTCCATGGTCTTTCGATATTACGATTAACCCTCCACAGATAAACATAAACCTTGAATCCGAAGGATTGGGCAGAGATAATGAAGTTCAAGTTTGCATTATGAATATAATCGATGCACCGGATTACGATTACTGTCCACCCAACTCCTCAGATACATGTTGGAGCTTTACGCTAATTATACGTGAGGGTCCTATCGGACAGAGAATTTTACCTGACCAGGAAATTATCTCAGCCTGTGTGAATCAACAGATATGGATAGCAATAACAGATAACGATGGTGTGAATGTCCCTACGATCGTTATAGCTATTAACGAAGATACATTTACAATTTTCAACAATGAGTTAAGTTTCAGTAATGACACTCTGTATTTCATACCTTTAGAAGATTACTGGGCTGACAAAGAAACAGTAACTGTAAGCCTTATAAGAGCAGATGACAACACTAATTGTGAACTTCAAAATCCTTTCGAATGGACATTTTATATGGATTTGCTCGTACCGCAAGCGGAAATGCTCGAGCCTGAAGACAGCAATTACACGATTAACATTAATCAACCAATTAAAATAAGCATATCGGACAATTTCGCTGGAATAGATACTTCTAATTCGAAATTATTTATAAACGATATAGAATACGACCTTAATAACTCTCTTCAATCGCTGACAAACGGCAACAAATCAGGACTGATTTTATTTAATCCTCTTGAAAACGGATTAGTCTGGTTACCGTCCGATACAGTTAATGTTTATTTATATCTCTGCGACAATCCAGATACCTGTTATGCAAACTGTGCTGAATATCGTTATTCCTTCTGGCTTCCTCCATATCCGGGATGCACTCGACTTCCAAACCCGTTCACACCGAATAGTGATAATATAAACGATAAAGTTCAATTTACATTCCCAGGTATGGTTTATAGCCCTGGACTTATATATATCTTTGATGTTCAAAGCAAAATGGTCAAGGAAATAACAATACCCAAGGGGGTAGGTGCAAAGGAATTCGCTATCTGGAACGGTTCAGATAGCAACAATGACCCATTACCTCAGGGTTTATATATTTATTTAATAAAATCCGGTGGCGAAGTAGTATGTAATGGCACTGTGACAATTGCACGATAATAAACACATTAAACGATTTTCTAACAAAGGAAATTAAATGAAAAACAAATGTGAGATACTTTTATTTATTCTATTTATTATTTCGCTGTCTCACTCCTTCTGGGTAAAATGGTCTTACAGTGAAGTTAGATCATTAGATTGGATGACATTTGGGTCTTCTGGGGCGATCATCGATTTAGGCAACGATGTTAACGCAGTAGGATCAGAACCCGACTCGTGTATGGAAATTGTTATCGGCAGCGATGAATATTATAACTACTTCCCCGAAATTATGGACAGCGCCAGAGGTATTTGGAGATGTCTCGATGCATATGGAAACCTCGAATGGGCAATAAACACCAAGGCAGATGAGTCGAGATGTTCTCCGGCTATTGCAGATTTTTATGGAGACTCGCTTCTCG
>JAUXEQ010000178.1 GCA_030620455.1 bacterium
ATCCATGAAACTCTCTTTTTTGTTTAACGAATAGTTAATTATTAAATCATTCAAATATACATTATCCAAAAATCTTCGATATTCGAGGTTCAATTTCCTCAAGTTCCAGGCTCTCATCAGGTTTAACATACGGAAGCACGAAATGTTTCACTGTTTCGGAATCCTGGACAATTTTTAAATCAACATCATCTGCTACAGTAATTCCTTCATCCCGTAAAACTTCCTTAGGATTCTTAATGAAACGCTCTTTAAGCTCATGATTAGCGTAAAGCTTCGCAACTAACTTTTTGAATTTTTCCTTGTCCATAATAACTCCTTTCTTGTTAAACATCGATCTTTAAATCCATCGGTGCTAAATAGGTCTTTTTATACCATTTAACACCTGCTTTAATAGCCCTCTCAAAGAATAAAATCACTAATAATGCAGCAATTACCCAGGTAAACACCCCAGGACTACGAGTAAGTATATTCATAATAAATCTAAACAATAGAAGCAACAATATAAAAATTGTAAGAACAGCCGAGATAGAAAAAATAATGAAAAGAAACGCTCTCTTTTGTTGCACCTTAGAAATTGGAGAGGATTTAAAAATTCTTTTTATTACCGAAGAAACATATGAAAATGATTTCCTTCTTAAATTTGGAATTCCTACAATGTCCATTAAAACGTAATAACCATCGGTCTCAATAAATGGAATCATATTGATAAACGCTCCTAAAATACAAACCAAAAAAACTGCCCCAAAGGTTGCACTAAGGCTATTCATGCTAAAATGCATAGCAATCAACCATAACCAGCCAAATATACAACCTATTAACAAAGTAGAAAAAGGTCCTGCCAAGGATACCAATATCCTGTGCCATTTGCTTTTAAACATCCATGCATCAGTAGTATCGGTATAAGCGCAAAGAGTTGCATAATAAAACATTATACCTATTTCATTGACTTTCCCGCCAAACCTTTTGCAGACAATTGCGTGAGAGAATTCATGTATGATTACTGTAATATTTATTCCCAAATAGAAACCGATCCATAGACCAGGATTTGAAAGTAATTTTTTGGAAAAATAGTTTGCAAATAAATCTTTGATAATTGGAAACTTAAAAACGAAATAAGCAATGGAAGCAATAATAAAAAACAGGTATATATAAGTTATCTTAGCACTCCAAAGGAAGCCTATTCGTTTATTCAAAGATTCCACAAATCTATTAGCATGCGGAATTGTGTAACGCAATTTAAAGATTCTATTAAGTATCCTTTTGAATTTCGATTTACGGTCTTTAGTTGTGTAAAGCGGTTCATCAGGAATTATTAAACCTTTCTGTATAAGTACCTCGATAAGTCCTCCAAGAGTTAAAGGATGAGTCATGCCAAACTTATCCACAAAATCATAATATATATCTCGAATATCCGTTTTCCCATCGATCGAGTTTAGGATGAAATTCTCTTTTTGACCCAACCGCATAGCAGTTTCCATATCGGGTGTCTTCGCAATCGTATAATTGTCATCGAGAACACTTAATTCGAGGTTTTCTGGAAGTTTTGGTTTCATGCTCAGATAGTATAACTCACCAGCCTCATCGACATCACGTGAATATTGGATTAAAGTTATCGTTCTTTTATTCAACGATTTCGTCCATGTTGCCTTGTCGATCCATTTAATAAGTATATGATGCCAAAAGATATCCGATTCAACTTTCAATCCGGGGAATTGCTCTAAATAATCTTCTGAAAAGTCGAAATTCGGGCCAAGTGGAATACTACTTGGAAATGTAATTTTTACAACGATATGACGAGTAAATGGTTCAACTTCCAATTCAACATTCTCGCCTATCTTCAATTTCTGTGAAAGCTCGATAGTAGCTGCAACGATCTCATTAACAACATATCCAAGTCGGAATAGGATTTTCCCTTTCAATTCGCATTTCTTGCCCCATTCCTTAACAAATAATTCTGCCCATGCCGCAGTACCCGTTTCGAGAGGTAAAAGCAACTTTTTTGGCTCATCGTTAGATTCAGCATTTCTTTTCAGTAAATCGATAATCGCCCCCACGAAAGTTGTTGAGAACTTTCTACGAAACCAAGAGGTTAGCAATATAAAATTTAATTTAAATTAATAGAATTTGCTCACATATAAAGTTATTTTAGCAGTCTATCATAGGTTTACGATAATAATCAAGCAAAATCTGTACACTATAATATAGTATTATTATAAATAATTGATAATGTTGTCAAATCAATTCAAAAAATCAGCTTTCCCATTCTGGTTCAACAATTTTTCCCATAAATAATATTGTTTGTGAATGATTTTCTCGAATAACAAAAATAAACGGTCTATCTAACCGAATAGTAAAACCTGTTGAAGTATATGAAATTTCAACAGATGTAACCGCTGCAGCTTCAGTGCCCTCTTCGTCGACTTTAACAAATGTTTTATGCTTAACTTTGCTTATAAATAGAATTCTTTCTGGATACATTCGAGTGAAATCAGCAAGTCTTGGGTTGAAAGCGATTTCCATTCCCAAAGCCTTTAAAACATCGTTAAGTTTAATTTCATATTTAAGTTTAAATTTCGGAAGGATTAATGTTCCCTCTTGTTTAGAAAAACGCGAAATCCATAAATTCCAATTGTCATTATTCAATTTAGCTATTAGTGAATCAATATGTATGTGATATCTGGGTAAAAGAATAGTCATGCTGAAATAACCATCTCCGTAAGGTAGATCAATTGCCTGGAAATCATGATTCGAGTAATACAAGAATTTATTTTCCTGAACCATCATTTTGCATGGCTTCGTTGAACTATCTGGCAGAGTGAATATACCATCAATTGTTTCATCTTTATCAAACTCATACGTCCAAGTACCTAAGAAATATATTGCATTAATAAGAAACATAACTGTCGTAGAATCGATTAAATCAACAATCTCCTCAATTCTTCCATTGGTATTATCGAACACCCATGCATTAATAATATCTACTGAAGCTGGATCATTAAAATTCAACCCGGCGATTTCAGCATTAAAATACGTATCGCATTGTGCCAGAAAGTCTTCCTCAAACGCCCAACCTTTGCGAAACCAGATTGAATTTGCAATGTCAAATTGAACTTTGGGATCAAGATGAGTTAATAATTCTATCAAACTTTTATATGCTTCTCTAATCTCGATCTCAGATAGACCTGAAAGCTTGAGCGTTTTCCTCATATCATCCTGCGTAGTTCCTCCTGCTCCTTGATATGTCATCCCAAGTGCCATAGAAACGCTTAGTGGTGAAATGAAAATATTCTTCTCAGAGTCTTCCCAAGAAACAATTTCCTTGAAAAGATTGAATCCGAAGGTGTTATCGGATTCGATAAGGCTTTTTTCAGGCATTGTTAATTCGCGGTAAAAACCAGAGCCGGAGTTGTCGGTGCTTTTTGAACATTGTACAAATAATAGACCAAAAAGTAATAAAACTATCAAACTTAAAGTCGTTGATATTGTGGATTTTTTAAACATGGTTTGCCTCCCTAATATTTTATAAAGTCGAAGGACATTCATTAACTAATAATGTCATATTATATTTACATCATTATTGAAACAATATCCAGCAAAAACTTAAACTCTTGAAATATTTTTATTATTTGTATCGAGTAGTAACATGAATGACGCAAAATAGAATTTTGAGACTCCAATTCTTAAAACCTTTTAATGTATCAATCAAATTCATTAGGTGAGTTTCTTCAAACCCAATTTCTCCATTTGAAATCGACTTGACTGTATCATTTATTAAGTTTATCGTTCTTTATTCCCCCATATCAATTGAACAGTGAAGCATCCGTCAACGTTAAGTCCAAAAAGCCTTTGACGACGATTCATTTCTTTCATCGATGGATGAGTCATCCCAATGGATTTGCAACCTAACTCGTGTGCAATCTCAATCCCTTTTCTAAATAACGCCTTTAATGCTTCATCAGTTCCCTCAATAATCGATATAACTAAGAAATCTTGCCAATTTACAAAACAAAACATAGCTGCACCAAACATCTCGCCATTCCGAATCGCTTCAAAAAGAAGGTTTCGATTGGCGGCTTGGATTAAATGTTTTTCTTTAAGTTTCCGAGTATCCCACCAATTAAAGAAATATCCATTTACTGGGGCTAAAGTTGATCCTTGACAAAAGAAGTCATATAGTTTTATAGGATTCTTAGGAACAGCTATCTCGAAATCATCGATGTCTTTAGGAACTTTCGGGGTAGGATGGCAATTGTGAGCAAGTCTGAAATGCTCGTTAAAACCCATTAATCGAGCAAATCGAAGGCTTTCGTGAAAATATTCAAG
>JAUXEQ010000240.1 GCA_030620455.1 bacterium
AAAAAGTTAGAGAACATGTAGAATGTACCAAGTAGGAGAAGTGATATCAAAACCATTGCTACTAAAAGCTCTGTTAAAGATAAACCAGAATGTAATGTTAAAAAATTTTTCTTCTTCATTTCGTTACAATTCCTAAAAAATTATTTCTTTTCTAAAAAGTTTTTTGTCACCGAGCTGCAGATGTTTTATATGTAATAAAAGCAATGCTATTTTTTTGAGTATCTAATCCCGGTTCTGTCCATTCAACGGAAATACAAATAGATTTCACATCTTTTGACGGGACATTCTCAGCGACATTCCATTTTAGTTCATAAAGAAAATTCTCAGCTTCTACGCTATCTATATGATCTGGATTTGTAAAATCATACAAATCTGTAGTATCAGAATCATCTGCAATTAAAGGATCTGAATAACTTATGGCTCTCAGCTGTTCAGTAAACTGTTCGGCTACAGATCGAGCATTTACAATTCGTTTGTTATACATATTTTTCTGAATAGCAAAGAAGGAGAATGGTATAAGCATTGTCGCACCTATCATAAGGATTGTGAAGGAGACTAACACCTCAAGCAAGCTGAAACCGTTCGGGTTATTTATTTTTCTTCTAAGTTTCATTTCCGATATTTTTTTAATACAAAAAATTTAAATTTATACACTTATCTATCTCAATCAATACCATTTAGTTCCATCGTATGTAAATACAACAGCTTTGCCTGCAGCATTAACTTCCACTGCTTTTAGATCAGAAGTTTTTGGATCATCTCTGAATGTGAAATAAATTGTGCCACTCGACGTAGTACCCTGTCTGGGTGTGAAAACCAATTTATTGCCTGAGAAGGATACTCCATCCGCTGGAATTGTTGAACCATCAGGACCAGTAGTTACACCGTTTGGTTTACCAAATATAATTTTAGATGGTAGATTTCTTCTGAAAACTTCTATCCAGATACCACTATCCGAATTAAATCGAGATATCGTCCAGTATTCAGGGATTGTTCCTGAAGAAAAATCTATTGCGTGGTTTGTACCACCCTCGAGAGCCTTAGTTCTAGCTAATGATAAATCCTGCTTTACATTTATTGCGGTTCCGTTAAGGTGCATTTTATTTCCGACTCCTTTGAGCACGAAGAATGATGTTGCTAGAAGGATTCCTGTAATTATTATTACAGTCATTACTTCCATTAAACTTAACCCGGCATGTTTTCTAAAATACAATCTCATAGATGTATTAATATAGCTTAAGTAATAATTTTCAAGACCTAATTGGAATAATCAGGTGAGACAACCGGGTGGATACAATTCACATATAATATTATAGTTAGGTCTTACAAGGTTTCCAATATTTTTTTCATTTTTTTTTGTACGTAAGCAAATATTTTCAATTTGGAAAATTCACTATTTGAATTGGACACATCGTTTTACGGTTAATACAAATAAAATCGAGCTTAAAGAAAAAATGTCTTACCTGACAAGAAAGATTTTCCCTAATATTTTATTTTTTCCGAATGATATTTTATAAATGTAAATTCCACTTGTGACATCTTTGCCATTGAAGTTCTTGCAATCCCATGTCAAAGAGGTTTCTTGAGGAATTATGTAGGATATTTCCTCAGACCATACAACTTCTCCAGATGCATCGAATATAGCGATTTCTATATCGATAGGCTGGTTAATATCGATATCGAAATGAATCGAGTCTGTGTTTGTACATGGATTCGGATATGCTTTGGATACAATTATATTTTTTTCCATTGGAACCGAAAGTTCTTCCGATTTTTCGATCCTGAGAATGAAATCACTATCATTTGTTGAGGAATATAATATTGGAGCAAAGAAAATACTCTGGTATTGCCATCGACCGGGAATTCTAATTGTTTGATTTGTTTCTGAGTACTTTTCGACAATTTGTTCTTTTCCATAAAACTCCATGGGTTGTGTCATAAGCCAACCACTTGAATATGGATTTAAATAATCCAAAATCGCTTTTACACCGTATTCATAATGACCGTAAGGTAATTCATAATATCGCACAGAGAGGGGAGCAATCGGATTCTGAATTGTTATTTCACCGTTTTCGAATTCTATTGTTTCTGATTTAGGCGATGAATAATTTCTGCCTTCAACAAAAAAATTCTCTGTCCAATGTCGATCAACTCTAAGTCTCCATAATGAGAAATCCTGCAAAACTGTGGATAGATTGGTTTCCCTATTGTTTAGCTCTTGCGTGAGTGAAGTATATGGATCCATATCGACACAACGTTCCCAGACCGATTTTAAAAATTCACCTGTAAATCGAACATCCTCTGGTGCGAAAAATTCCTCTAAAAAAAGAGTGAAAAGAACAGCACCATACCATATGTCTGGAATATTTGCAAAAAGAGGTATCTGCGGTTTCTCCTGGAAAAAGGGGATGTAGTAATAATAATCGTTGATATCATTGAAACAAAATTCCTCGTGAAATACTGCACTCGCTTCTAACCACCATATAAAAGATGCTATCTCAAGTTCTGTAAATGGATAACGATAGCCGAATTGAATTACATGATAGAATTCATGAGCACAAGTAACTGCCAATGCGGGATAGGGGTTTTCGGAATAATTGGAGAGTTTAGTCATATCTGAATTTATTTCTATATATGCTGAAGCGTTTCTTTTGTCCATAAAGTATTCTGTACTCATAGTTTGACCGTAAAAGTTACTCGTGAATGATTTGAGGTACACGTCAGTTCTTGGGTCTCCCCCGTAAAGGTCTGGATCTTCTAATCCCATCGAGTCAGGAACGGGTGTTTTATATCCAAGTGAATCGAAATATATATTCCAAACAAATTCAAAGTAAACTGCACAGGATTCTGCATAGTCTGGAATTCCATTAAGATTAGCATCGCCGGGATAAATAGTCAATGTGTCGTACCATATTTTGAAGTGCTCAGTGCCTACATGAAAAGGTAGTATAGGTCGCGAAACTGTGACTCGAGAAGTTCTAAAAAGGTTCATTGCATCGTAAGTTCCACATTTTTCGTATGTATGTGTAGTATGAGGTAGAGCTATCAATACAGTGATTATTGTCAGTGAACACAAAGATACAATTTTACTTGTTTTCGATCCTCGCATTAATATTCTCATGTCGATTAGAATTTTTTCAATTAAATTTTCAAAAGTAATAAATCTAATAATAAATGTGAACAAAAAAAGAGATTAAGAGTTCATTTATAATTTATTCACTATCGATAAATATACAAAAAAAAGGGAGTTTTCTTATGTTAAGAATTAAAATCGATTTGAAAACTTTTATGAAGTGAGTC
>JAUXEQ010000254.1 GCA_030620455.1 bacterium
AATTACTATTTTTTAGCTCGCAACAAAACACCTTCAGGGTTAGACTGGACATGGAGTGAGTTATTAAAACTTAAACAAAAAGGGCGTGAGAAGAGAAAAGAACGATGGTTTATCGCAAATTATAATTTACAGGATATTAGAATTACAGATGAACCGTATGCTATTGCTAATAGATATTTAATTGCTCAGCATATAATCGATCTTGAAAAAGAAGGATTTGAGTTTTCTATTGAATTAGTAGGACACACGAATTCGTTAGAGGATAAAGAGAGAAGCCGTCAGCAATCGGAATTTTGGGCAATGATGGAATTAGGGGGAATTGTTGAGGCTTTGGAAAATATTCTCGATGTTAAAAATGCGCATTTCTGGCTTGAAGAAAAAGGTATTAAAGCTTCAGTTATGGGTGCAATGGCAAATGAACCTAGTTCTTTAAATGGGGAAATATTAGCAGATAATAAATATCCTGATGGAAGATTTGCTAATAAACGGGTAGAGATTGTCATTAAGACAGAAAAATAGGCAAATACTGTGTTGGATGATGAATTGAAAATTCTAGTTAATATAAATAGGTTTTAAATAATGCAGGAGGAATTATGGCAGACTTTCAGCCTAAGATTCTTGCTTTTTTATGTAATTGGTGCTCTTATGCTGGAGCTGATCTGGCAGGTGTTTCAAGAATTCAGTATCCACCCACAACAAGAGTAATTCGGGTTCCATGTTCAGGTAGAGTTAATCCTTTTTTTCTGCTTAAAGCACTCCAAACTGGTGCAGATGGAGTATTAGTTTCGGGATGTCATCCCGGTGATTGTCATTATATAACTGGGAATTACTATGCGAGACGTCGATTCACAGCTTTTGTTGACTTAATGGACTTCCTTGGTTTTGAGATGGAGCGATTGAATTTCTCGTGGTGTTCTGCTGCTGAAGGACAGAAGTTTGCGGATATTGTAAAAACTGTCACGGATAGAGTTGTCTCGGTTGGTGAAAATAAATTTTTCGTCAAGGAAAACTTTATAGATTGATTTTACAACCTAGCTAAATAAGCGATCAAGGAGCGAGAAATGAATATTGAATCCGAAATTCGAAAAAGAGCAAGGGAACTTCTTCAAAACGGTGAAATTAACGCATTTATAGGTTTTGCTGAGGGAACATTGCCCGGTGTTGTTATTCCTTTCATTGCAACAGAACCGCAACATGCACAGAAGCTTATCTGGAATAGATTGTGTAGAATGAACCTTGCAGGATATCTTAATCGGTTTAAGGCTTCAAAGGTTGCTATTACTGCAAAGGGCTGTGACAGCAGATCAATTGGCATACTCGTCGCTGAGAAGCAGTTGGATAGAGCTGAGATAAAGATACTCGGTATACCATGCGAAGGTATGATATCAAGAAAAAAGCTCGAGAAACGATTCGGTCCTTTATCCGAGCTAAAACAATTAGTTCTCGATGATAGTAATATAATTATTATAAAAAGCGATAATCAGAAAGAAACAGTATCGCAAGACGAATTTCTCCATTCCGCATGCGAAAGATGTATGCATCGCAATCCTATACATTACGATGAGTTATTAGGTGAGCTAGTTGAGGAGAAAGACACATTTGAGACACATTTCATAAAAGCAAAAGAATTCGAAAAGACAAGTAGAACAGATCGATGGAAAATAATGACTGAGATGTTGTTAAAGTGCGTAAGATGTTATGCTTGTCGACAGGCTTGTCCAACGTGTTATTGCGAAGAATGCTTTGTCGATTCTCGATTCCCGCACTGGGTTGATAAAGGGCAACATCCCACAGATGTAATGTTCTGGCATATAGGTAGATTATATCATCAAGCAGGTAGATGTGTTGAATGCGGTAATTGCAGCGAGGTTTGCCCAGTTGGGATCGATTTTGACGCAATTTTGGCTTTTCAGGCTAAAAAAGTTTTTGAGAGATATAATTACGATGCAGGAATAGCAGTGGATGAGGTACCACCACTCCAGAACTATAAAACAGATGATCCTCAGGAATTTATTCTGTAAATATTATGATTTAGCATTGTTTAATAAGAAAGCAGAATTCATAGGCATTGATTTGTTAATGTTTTTAATGCTGGGAGAATTGGGAGATTTTAATGAAGGTTGATGTGGCTATTATCCGATATGGCGATCCTATTAGGGAGTTGGATAATATCACTCTAAAGTTTGATTCCATATACAGCTATTCAAGACAATATGATTTAGCTATTTCAGAACGAAGTGGCTTAATTATTGGTAAAAGAGATAGAAGAGCCAAAAAGATCGTACCAAAAAGAATTTATTATACTTTACCAGTATTAGGATTTAATGGTACTTTTTTTAGATGGTTTAAGAAAGGTTTTTATGAGCTTTTTTCTTTCTATATTTTAACACGCTATAGACCGAAGATTGCTGCAGTTGTGGGTGGTTCTTTGGATTTGATTGCACCATACTTTTATTCAAAAATATTTGGGGCGAAATTATCTATGGTTTTTCACCAAGACATTAAGAGTTACAACTCATTTTTGGAACCTTTAGTTAGATTCTCCCTAAGAATTGCAAAGAATACTAAAATTAACCTTTTAACCAATGGTTTGCATTTGAAAAATCAGCTTGAAACTATAGGTATTCCAGAAAGTAGGATTGATGTACATTCTCTCTATTATCCTCCAGAATACTTCACTGATCATGAGGTTGAGCAAATTTTTAATAGGGGGAAATTTATCGTACCGTTTGTAGGTCGATTTGATTATTCAAAGGGTATAATCGATGTCATTGAAATTGCTGAAATTGTATTTGAGAAAATCGGGAAAGATGTGGTTTTTGTACTAATTGGTGACGGATATATGAAAGATAAAGCAATAGGATTGAGGAATCGACTAAAGTGTTCTGAAAATGTAGTATTTCTTGGAATGCGTCCTAATAATATGGTAAACTCATATATGAATAAGAGTCATGTTATTTTAGTACCTTCATATAAAGAATGTTTTGGCAAAGTTCTCGCTGAAGCGTTAATGGCTGGAACAGCAGCAATTGCATATGACACTGGTGGTTTGAGCTGTCAAATTGAAGATGC
>JAUXEQ010000006.1 GCA_030620455.1 bacterium
AAAAGGTGTCATTACTGGTGTCATTCTCTCCGACCAAGTAAAAAGTTTAGATTGGTGTGTAAGAAGCGCAGAATTCGTCTGTAAGATACACGAAGATGTGATTTTCGAAGTTCTTGAGAAAATAAGAACTCTCATCGATTAAAAGACTTTTTATTTAATAATCAATGTCTAATCCCTAAGATGAACTCGTGAAAATTTCCAACTTTTGTTGTGATTTTAAAGTGGATAGACTGATTAACTCGCAAGTGAAAAACCACAACGTCTATTTGCAAATACATAAAACAATACTCATGAGTTTGATTTTATATTCCAGCCATTTCCTTGTCCAGTTTCTTAAGGATTTCTTCCTGTTCGGGTGAAATTTTCTCAGGGATTTTATAACTAATCTCGACAATCAAATCACCGACATGAGAACCTCTTGCCACGCCCATTCCCGATATGCGTAATTTTGCGCCAGGTTTAGTTCCCGGGGGTATTTTCACGGTAATCGTTTTTCCAATTGGATGGTGAATTTTAACTTTCGAACCTAATAAAGCTTTCGTGAAGGGAATAGTTATATGGGCGATTAAATTGTCTCCTTCGATTTCGAAAGTCCGACCAGACTTAACGTAAACAGTTACATAAAGATCTCCCGGCGGACCACCGAAAAAACCTGGAGAACCGAGACTTCTTAATCGTAAAGTCTGTCCGTTGACAGTTCCGGGAGGGATGCGAACATTAACTTTTCTTTGGGTTTGAATTGTTCCAGTACCGCCACAAGCTGAACATTTTCTCTCAGATATCGACCCTTTTCCAAGACATGTGGGGCAAACTTTTTGGACTGCATACATTCCTTGTTGAATATTTATGAAACCTCGACCACCACAAGTGGGACATTTGTTAGTTTTCGTTCCGGGTTCAGCCCCTGTGCCACCGCATCGAGGACAGGTCTCCTGAATTGGAACAACGATGCTCTTTTGTCCTCCCTTGAATGAAGTATTAAATGGAATATCCACAGTGGTTTGAAGGTCGTTTCCTTTCTGCGGTGTTTTTCTGCTCCGATGCACACCACCACCGAACAGATCACTGAAAATGTCACCTATGTTAATCCCACCGAAAAGATCACCGAAATCAGATTTTTGACCTCCTCGAGTTTGTTGCCATCGATAATCACGACCTGCACCGAAAGGAATACCGCCTTTTCGCATTAGGTCGTATTGTTCACGCTTCTTGGGATCAGTGAGAACTTCATAAGCTTCTCCAACCTGCTTGAATCTTTCCTCTGCCGACTTGTCATTAGGATTTTTATCAGGATGGTATTTTTTAGCGAGTCTTCGGTATGCCTTCTTAATTTCATCTGCAGACGCTTTTTCAGTAACCCCAAGAATTTGGTAATAATCCTTCATATTTACCTTCGTCTTGAAAGCACGAGAAGTCTCAAAAGATTTACAATAGCCATTAATGTCGCAGCAACATAAGTCATTGCCGCAGCTCTAAGAACATTTCTCGCTCCAGAAATTTCCTCGGGAGTTAATATTCCAAGCTCGGGAAGAATTTTCAAAGCTCTTGTTGAAGCATCGAACTCCACTGGCAACGTAATCAAATGAAAAGCGACAGCTCCAGCAAAGAAAACAATTCCAATATTCATTAATACTGGAATTCGTGCAATAAAGCCTATGAAAAACAAAGGAAAAGCTAAATTTGTACCCAATGAAACAACAGGAACAATGCTATTTCTTATTGCGAGAGGAGAATAATGTTTCGCATGCTGGATAGCATGTCCACATTCATGAGCTGCGATTCCAACAGCTGCAACGGAATCGATATCGAATACACCCGGTGAGAGACGGAGAACCTTTTTTTTGGGATCATAATGATCGCCAAGATTCCTGTTTGTTCGCTCAATTCTTAGGTTGAGACCTTTAGATCGAAGAATCATAGTCGCAGCTTCCGAGCCAGTAACTCTGCGTTTGGTTTCCACTCTCGACCATTTTCTATATTCGCTTTTAATTCTGCTCTGTGACCATAATGCCAATATAATTGCAGGGATTAACAATAAAATTGTCGAGTCTAAGAAATACATAAACTTCCTTTCAAAAATAAATATTTAATTCAGTCGTTGAAGCAAATCAAGCCATTTTTACTTAATCTATTTAGGAAAAAGTAGTTGCTACATATTATAGGTATTTAGATATTAGACATTAAATATTCTCATTAAATAGATGTTTAAATTATTCGAATCCAATTTTAAAGGTTATTGAATGAAAATCCTAAAAAATGAAAATGCAAGTTTGAATATATTTGGCAAGTATTTCTTTGCTTCAATTTTTATTTTATCTTTTGTTGTTATACTCTATGCAAAGCAAAAAAGCACAACGTATTTTTTCCCACCGTTTAAACATACTTGGGGTATTCGCAAAGGCACGGAAGAAAACCTTGACATGCTTCTCGGGAATAAAACAGATTTTGATGATCCACAAGGAATAACTGTAATAAAACTTAAACAATGGGATGATCCAAATTCGAAAAAGGATGATGATGAGGTTACCGTTTACGGAGTTAATTCTGGACGTTGTCAGATTATTTATAACAAATCTATGTATGGTTTAGCTATTTATGGAAGTTGTGGCAGAGGAAAAGGGCAGTTCCGAACGCCAAAAGGTATCACTGCCACCGAGAATGGTGATGTTTATGTTGCGGATTATGGCAATGGGAGAATTGTGCATTTAAGAATGCCAAAAGACAAACTAATCTGGGTAAAAAGCTTTGGAGAAAAGTATCTTAAAGCTCCCTTCGACATTGCATCGATACCTGGAGATACTTTATATATAACAGATTTCAAAAAGAACTCAGTTTTAGTCTTCGATTCATCTGGGACACTTATTAGAGAATTCACGGGGTTTTATGGACCCAAAGGAATAGATGTGGATGCTCATACGATTAAATGGTCTGCATACAAAGGGGATTATTTTGTTGTTATAGATTCATTTGGAAAGAGAATTCTGAAAATAAATCGAACCAACGGTAGAATTGATAAAATCGTTAGAACAAATTCTATAGGATTATCCGGGTCCAAACTTCAATATTTAGCATTGGATTATCTTGGAAATGTTCACGTTACAGACTTTAATCGCTGCCAATTGCATAAGTTCGATAAAGATTTGAAATACATAACTTCGTTTGGTAGTTGCGGTTATAAGGATGAACAACTCGATCAACCAAGAGGAATTACTATATGGAAAAGATTCGGACAAATATTTGTTTCTGAAAGAATTTCTGCCCAGTATTTCTGGATTGGCTTGGAAGTGAAAAAATTCAGATTTACTCACAATAATAATGATAATTCTGTTACCGTTTCTTTTTTCATAACCGAAACAGCCTATGTTAAAGCTCGAATCATAGGTAAAGGAGTCGATCTTTCATTATGGAAAAGGAAGAAGCGTATCGATCTCGGTGGATATAAGGAAAAGATAATTTTACCTGTTGGATTAGATTCGGGTAATTATAAAATTATATTTGAATTCGAACCTACGTATAGCTCCCGAAATTATTTAGAAAAAACTTTCACGAAAAAGATAAAGATTTAAGCGCCTTATGGCTGAAAAGCTGAAAATCAACGATGTTATCGATATTGTCCCAGAGAAAATGGTGTATGGTGGTAGTTCGATTGCAAGAATTCAAAATCAGACTGTATTTGTGTATGGTGCTCTTCAGAAAGAGAACATTCAAGCCAGAATTTATCGGAAGCGAAAAGGCGTTTTTTATGCCGAGACACTTAATGTATCAAATCCCTCAAAAGATAGAATAGAATCGCGGTGTCCTCATTTTGGTGAGTGCGGTGGTTGTACTTGGCAACATATCGATTATCAAGCTCAACTAAAGTATAAGCAGCATATTTTTACGGATGTGCTTTCGAGAATCGCTGGGATAAACGATACTAAGGTTGGGAAAATTGTTCCTTCCCCATTAGAATTTGGCTATCGTAATAAAATGGAATTCTCATTCGGTAAGAACTCAGAAGGTGTATTCATAGGACATCACAGAAGAGGAAGATACGATCAATTATTACCAACCGCAAAGGACTGCTTTTTGGTGCCAGAAAAAGTAAGGGAAATTGTTTCGAATGTCGAAGAAATGGCTCAGGAGGAGGAAGCGCACGATCCCAGAACAGGTTCAGGATACCTTCGATTTTTCAATGTCAGATGGAGTTTTCACGAAGAACGGGCAATTCTTGGTATTACAATAACTCAAGATATCGATCTAAATATTTTCAAATCGTGGTTTATCGATCTTGCTGAAAAGTTCCCAGGTGTTATTGCTGGAGGTTATGTTACGATTAATTATGCTGGGAGCAGTTCTATAGGCAAATTCCACTCTTTATTCGGTAACACAGAATTTATCGAGAGAATTGGAGAAAAATCTTACGTTGTCGGTGCAATGTCTTTCTTTCAAACTAATCCAATAGGAGCCAAAAATCTGTTCGATTTTGCAAGGGAATTTGCTGATCTGAGTGGAAATGAGCGCTTATGGGACCTTTACTGTGGTGCTGGAACGATAGGCATTTATCTTAGTGATGATGCAGCTTTTGTTCTTGGGATAGAGAACGAAGAATCTGCGATAGCCTGTGCAAAAATTAATGCTGAGCTTAATAATGTAGGAGAAAAGGTAATATTTCTCTATGGCGATGTCGCAAAAGTGCTTTTGGAAATCAGAGAAAAAAGACTTTATGAAAAACCGGATTGCATT
The DNA here is from genome assembly GCA_030620455.1 of bacterium. Lineage (GTDB taxonomy): Bacteria > UBP14 > UBA6098 > B30-G16 > B30-G16 > JAUWMV01. The sequence goes on from JAUXEQ010000006.1 coordinate 4,726, forward strand.
GTGATCGATCCACCAAGAGCAGGTTTACCGAGCAAAACAGTTCGCAGAATGATGAGATTTAAACCGAAGAGAATTATATACATAACATGTAATCCAAGCACATTTGCAAGAGATATTTCTGTATTCTCTGGGTACGGTTATTCTTTAATCAAAGTTCAACCTGTGGATATGTTCCCACAAACCTATCATATCGAAGCTGTTGGATTACTTAAACGAAGTTGAAAATCTCAACGATATATCGTTATTTCTCTCTTATAAAATTTAATTAGTGCATCTGTGTCTTGATATTAATCATAATTAGTTTATGTTTATAGGATGGAATTGAAATTTGAGAAATTGCAAGAATTATTCAACGATTATCTTTTTTCGGAGCTGTCGAATTCGGAAAATACAAAGGATGCATACAAGAGAGACATAGCAAGATTTATTGAATTCGCAAATATACGAGGAATCGAGAAGCCCTCGAAGGTAACAAGAGGATTTGCAAATTCGTATGTTAGATTTCTCAATGAATTGGGTTTGGCTTCTGGTTCAGTGGCAAGAAATATTTCCGCTCTTCGTTCTTTTTGGAAATTTCTTATCATTAACGGTTTTTCGCAGAACGATCCTCTCGAGAGTATTCAAATAGATAAAATAACGAGAAAAATTCCTGAAGTGCTTTCAATAAATGATATCAACGCAATTCTCGATCGAATAGATATTAGTAATTCTTTAGGTTTAAGAGATAAAGCTCTTATTGAATTTATGTATGCCACAGGAGCTCGCGTTTCAGAAGTTATAGATATTAAAATCCAAGATTTTCATTCAGATGCTGGTTTTGTAAAACTTTTTGGGAAAGGCTCGAAGGAACGTTTTGTGCCTATTGGAAAGGAGTCTATATATTGGATAGAAAGGTATATAAGGGATGGCAGAAATCGGTTGATAAAACCTAATTCAAGGGGATTCATTTTCCTTAACCATCGAGGTGGTAAGCTATCGAGGATGGGTATTTGGAAAATAGTCAAGAAATGGGTCGATAAAGCGGGAATAGAAAAAGAAGTCCATCCGCATACATTAAGACATAGTTTTGCTACGCATCTTCTGGAAGGAGGAGCAGATTTGCGTGCAGTTCAGGAGATGCTTGGTCACGAAAGTGTTGCGACAACTCAGATTTATACACATCTTTCTCTTAGCAGGATCGAAACCGTTTATCACAGTTATCATCCAAGAGGTTGATATAGCTCGGTAGTATTTTAGTTTACATTTTAAGGAAGGATTACACATCAGTTATGAGGTTAATATTTAATGAATAGGAAATTTATAATAAATTTCTTTATTTTGTTTATCTCGACAACAATCGCAGGAATGGGACTTGAATTGCTTCCTCAGCAGCTGGGATCACCTCTCAGCGGGAGTGCATCTTATTCATTTTATCGTGATAGCGCCTTCGTTGAGCTTAAAATTGTTACTCAATTAACCAATAACTCTCTTCAGTTTATAAAACGCGATGATGAAACGTTTAAAGCTCGATTTAGAATTGTAGCAACAATTTATCAAAAGAAAAACTTAGTTAAAAGCGTCGAACTAATAGATAGCATTATTGTTAAGGAATTTAAACAAACAAATTCAAACGAACCGATGTATGCCGGCGAATTATCAATTATCATTCCGCAGGGGAAATTTAGATTAATTCTTATTCTCGAGGATTTAAACGCCAAAACAAAAGCGTTAGCATATGAAAACATCGAGGTTCCCAATGCAAGAATGATTGGATTGTCCTCTCTTTGGTTGTTTGTACCCGAAACGGATTCGGTTTTAATTTCTCACAATGTCGTTGCATATTGGGAGAGTCTTGGGGTAGCGGCGATTACCTATGATATCCCGGATGATATACAGGCTCATATAAAACTTAAAAGTTCAAAAATTAGGACTGAGACCTATACTGCCACGTTCAAAGAAAAGGATGGCAAGAAAGTTGTATATGGATTTATACCAATATCTACGTTAGAAAGCGGAAACTATTATGCATACTTAATTCTGTATGGCGATAAAGGGAAAAAATACACTGAGCAAATGCTTGAATTTTCTCTTACTCAGACTACGAAATCCATGTTGAAATACCATTTCAATGATCTAATCGAACAACTTGAGATAATTGCAGACCCAGAAGACATGAAACCTTTTCAAGAAGCCGATTCTACACAAAGGGATTCTTTATGGGAAGAATTCTGGAAAAAAATGGATCCTACACCTTCAACTGAGCGAAATGAGTCGATGGAGGAATTTTTAAGACGAATTCACTATGTAGATGTGCAATTTAGTACCTCTTTAAGACCAGGATGGCAAACCGACAGAGGTAAAACTTATATCGTATATGGACAACCTGACGAGATAGATGACCATCCATTTGAAATAGGCGCGTATCCTTATCAAATATGGTATTATTATAAACAAGGATTGACATTCGTTTTTGTGGATTCTGGTAATGATGGGAACTACAGATTGGTCGAATCCAGATGATTTATTGAATGAATTAGGAGTTAATTGAATTCATATAAAGAATTTTACGGAGGTTGTGAATGGCTGTTCCAAGACTATACCGTGGTATGCGAGATTTTCTCCCGGATACAATGATTGCCAGAGAAAAGCTTCTAAAAATTATTAGAAAAATATTTCGAAGTTGGGGTTATATTCCTATCGAAACACCGGCAATTGAGCTTCTAGAAACTCTTTTAGGCAAAAGTGGAACTGAAGCCGATAAGTTAATTTATAGAATCGAGCATGCTGATGGTCTTGGGCTTAGATATGAACTGACTATTTCATTAGCTAGATTTGTCTCTATGCATTGGGATAGTCTACCCAAACCTTTCCGAAGATATCAAATTCAACCAGTTTGGCGAGCCGAAAGAGCTCAAAAGCAAAAGGGCAGGTTTCGAGAATTCATTCAGTGTGATGTTGATATTATTGGATTAAACTCTCCGTTAACAGATGCTGAGATTTTGGCTATTAGCATGCAATGCCTCGATAGATTGGGTTTTACAGATTATAAGTTATTACTCAATCATAGAAATGTTTTATTAGGTCTTGTTAAAATTGCTGGATTAGAGTCAGATGATGAAGCTTCGGTGTTAAGATCGATAGATAAATGGGATAAAATCGGAAAGGACGGCGTACGAAGTGAGCTATTGAAAAAAGGATATTCTGAAAAAAATGTATCAAAACTTATTGAATTTGTTAATCTCACAGGCGATAATTCTACACTATTGGCAGAGCTTGATTTGTTAAACAACAAACAGATAAAGTCTGGTGCAAAAAATCTCAGAGAAATAATAAAGAATGTGAATTCCATGGGTATTTCGCCAGAGAAAATAGTAATCTCTCCAAAAATGGCAAGGGGATTAGATTACTATACAGGGGCAATATTCGAGACTGTATTACCCGAATTACCACAAATGGGAAGTCTCACTGGAGGAGGACGTTTCGATAACTTAATCGGTATTTTTTTAGGTCGAGAAATCCCAGCATGCGGCACTACAATCGGATTGGATAGAATTCTTGCTGCAATGAAGGAATTGAAACTAATTAAAAATATTAATACATATACAAAAGTGCTTGTTGTCATGTTTTCGGAGGAGCTGGCAAATAAAGCAGTTGCTATTGCGGGTAAATTTAGGGAAGCTGGTATTGCCACCGAGCTTTTTATTGAACCTAAGAAATTGAGCAAGCAATTTGAATATGCTAATAAAATGAATATTCCTTTTGTTACTCTCATCGGTGAGGACGAAGCGAAATCTGGGAAGTGTGTATTAAAGAATATGAATATTGGAGAGCAGTGGACATTATCTTGGGATGATGCAGTTTCGAAAGTTGTAAAAGAATTAAAGGAAATTATGTAAATTAAGTTAATTATTTGTCTATTAATGACTAAAAAAATAATTCATAATTTTTTGTAGTATAAAATGCCTCAAATCAAAACTGCTTTTTTTTCAGCATATAACAAAAAAGGCTTAGAAACTTTTGCTGGAGTATTGGTCAAAAGAGGAATTAATATTTGGGCTTCGGCTGGAACTGCAAAATATTTAAGCCAAAACGGAGTTTCTTCAAATTCTATAGAAAGTCTCACCGGCTTTGAAGATTTATTAGATGGTCGAGTTAAAACGCTTCATCCAGCTGTTTTTGCAGGAATTCTTGCTAGAAATACTGAAAGTGATATTTCATCAGTTTTAAGGATGAATTTTCCTGTTTTTGATCTTGTTTATATCGATCTTTATTCATTTAGTGAAAAATTAAATAAAGTATCAAATGAAGATCAAATTGAATTAATCGATATTGGCGGAGTTTCACTTTTACGAGCGGCAGCTAAAAATTTCAATAGAGTAGTAGTTAGCTTTAATCAAAATATGCTTCAGTCCATTATCGGCAACCTTGGAGAGCAAAACCACGTTTCTCTTGAAATAGCCAAAAATTATGCAATGGAGACATTTTTTTATACAGCAAATTATGATTCAATTATTGCACGCTGGTTAATGGAATACTCCAGTTTTCCTGAGTATTTTGCAATTGCAGGGAGCAATTTAGGCTTGCCCAAACTCCGATATGGAGAAAATCCTCATCAAAAAGCGGCATTGTATGCAACAATTCCAAATGAAGGTGTACTTTCAGCAAAGGTTCTATGGGGCAAAGCGCTTTCGTATAACGATATACTCGATTTAGATGCGGCGATATATGGCGTAACTGAATTTGAAGATACAGCATGTGTAATAATAAAACATCTTTCACCATGTGGTGTGGCTATTGGTAAAGATACCACCGACGCTTATAAGAAAGCATTGGCAAGTGATCCAATGTCCGCTTTTGGTGGTATTGTTGCATTAAATCAACCAATAGGTGAAGAAGTGGCGACACTTATCAATAAACGTTTCTATAACTGTGTAATAGCGCCCGATTATGCTACCGAGGCTTTAGAAATATTGAAGAGGAAGAAAAACATTAGAATTCTGCGACTTCCAAATCTAAGGGAAAAATGTCGATATTCGGTAAGAACTGTCTTAGGTGGCTTGCTGCTTCAAGAGATTGACAAACCGGAGTTGATTGTAGAAAAGTGGGATATAGTTACAAAGATCGAGCCTACTATCGAGCAAAAGAAGGAACTTATATTTGCAATGAAAGCAGCAAAAATTGTTAAATCCAACACAGTTCTAATTACAAGAAACGGAGCTACGGTAGGAATTGGAGGTGGTTTGACCAGTAGACTCGATCCTGCAATTATTGCAACTCGTAAAGCTGCAGACAGGGCAGAGGGTTCGGTGGCAGCATCCGATGCATATTTTCCATTTCCGGATGCGCTTTGTATACTGGCTCATGCAGGTGTTAAAGCAATAATACAACCTGGTGGTTCAAGAAACGATAAAGAGGTAATTAAAGCAGCTGATGATCTTGGAGTTGCAATGATTTTCTGCGGCACAAGACATTTCAGACATTAATGATAGAAAACTTAAACTAACTTCAGTGAATGTATTAAAAAAAAACTTGACAAATATCATTATTTAATATTTTTTCCGCAAATATGAACGGGATAAAGGTTGCAATAGACGGTCCAGCAGGTGCAGGGAAAAGCACTGCAGCTCGAATGTTGGCACAGCGAGTTGGTTATATGTATATCGATACAGGTGCTATGTACAGAGCTCTTACTTTACTTGCATTAAGGGAAAAAATTGACTGGAATAATGAAAAAGCCCTTGCACAATTAATTAGGAAGCACAATATTAGCCAAAATGGCACCGCCACATATATCGATAATGAGAACGTTAGTTCTGAAATTAGATCTGATGAAGTTAACAGAGCTGTTTCAGTTGTATGTAATCACAATAAAGTTCGAGTCGAGTTGGTAAAGTTACAGCGAAAATTGGCTTCTGATGGTGCTGTTGTTATGGAGGGTCGAGATATTGGAACTGTTGTTCTTCCCGATGCAGAGTTGAAATTTTTTTTAGTTGCTAGCCAAATCGAACGATCCCATCGCAGAATGAAAGATATCGAGGAATTAGGCGGTGATTCTGCATTTGAGAGCGTTATTAAGAACATACGCATTAGGGATTATCTGGATAGTTCTAGGGATTTAGCACCACTTAAACAGGCGAAAGATGCGATTTATATTGACAATACGTATATGTCTATAGATTTTGAGCTTTATATTTTAGAGCAACTCGTTAGATGTAGAGAAAAACAACACGAGGGGAAAACAACATAATTGGAATCTATGAATTGGTAAATTAATAGAAACGTAAACATTTAAATTATTTAATCTAAGGGGGGTCACCTTATATGGGTGAAGTTAAAAATCAACAACAAGCACAATCTAACGAACCGAACATTGAAATTCTTGTTCAGTACGATGAATATGCAATGGGCAAGATCATTTTAGAAGAGGGTCAGACCGATGAAGTCGAAGGGATGATTTCTGTTGAGGATTTGGAAAAGGAAAAAGAACTTTATTCCACCGGGAGTGCTTTTCTTCAGGAAGGTTCAGTTATCGAGGGTACAATTATTGCAATCCGTGGTAATGACATTATGGTTGATATTGGATTTAAGTCAGAGGGTCTTTTGCCTATGGAGCAATTTGGTGAAGTTAAGCCTGTTGTTGGTGAAAAAGTTGAGGTGTTCCTCGATGCGCTCGAAGATGAGGATGGACAAGTAGTTATTTCTAAGAAAAAGGCAGATTTCATAAGAGTATGGGATACTATTAAGGAAGCATATGAGAATAGAAATGCAGTCGAAGGTAAAGTAAAAAAGAGAATAAAAGGTGGAATGGTTGTAGACCTTATGGGAGTAGATGCATTTCTACCGGGCTCCCAGATTGCGTTACGTCCTGTTCCAGATTTTGATGCATTGATTGGGAAAACCATGCCATTCAGAGTTATCAAACTTAACAAGCTTAGACGAAATATTGTAGTATCAAGACGAATTATTCTCGAGGAAAAAAGGGAGGATCAACGCAATAAACTTCTTGAAGATATTATTGAAGGTCAGCTTAGAAAAGGCGTTGTCAAAAATATTACAGATTTTGGTGTATTTATCGACCTTGGTGGATTGGATGGATTACTTCACATAACCGACATGTCTTGGACCCGTATAAATCACCCATCCGAACTCCTTAAAATCGGTGATTCGATAGATGTAAAAATTTTGAAGTATGATCAAGAAAAACACCGCATTTCACTTGGTCTTAAGCAACTTACTCCGTCACCTTGGGATGATGTCGATGAGAAATTTCCCAAAGACTCAAAGGTTATTGGCAGAGTAGTTAATTTGACTAAGTATGGAGCTTTTGTTCGATTATCCGAGGGTGTTGAGGGACTTATTCATGTTTCTGAAATGTCCTGGACAAAACATATTAATCATCCTTCTGAAATACTCGAGGTAGGCAGGGAGATTGAATGCGCAATCCTAGATGTAGATAAAGAGAATCATAAAATATCTTTGGGATTAAAGCAGCTTGTACCAGATCCCTGGAAAATAGCTATGGAAAAATATCCTCCTTCCTCAGAGGTTACAGGAATTGTCCGAAATCTAACTGCGTTCGGTGCATTTGTTGAAATTGAGGAGGGCGTTGAAGGTTTGATTCATATTTCCGATATTTCATGGACAAAACGCGTAAATCATCCGGGTGAATTTTTCAGTCGGGGGCAAAAAATTGAGTCTGTAGTTCTTGAAATTGATCCTGAAAATCATAAACTAAGCCTTGGGTATAAGCAACTTGAGGCTAATCCATGGGGTGATTTGGGCAGGAAATACAATCAGGGTGCGGAAACTGAGGGAAAAATCACTCATATGACCGACCGTGGTGTTATTATTGAGTTGCCCGATCGAGTGGAAGGATTTGTTCCTATAACACAACTTGGGAAAAGAGTTGATAAGCCTCAGGATGCTTTTGGTATTGGTGATATTTTGCCGTTAAAGGTTATTGAGTTCGATTCAAGAGAACATAGAATAGTGCTTTCTGTGGATGAATACTTTAGAAGTAGGGAAAAGGCGGATTTGGAAAGATATTTGTCCAAACACTCAAAGAAAACCGTGATTGTTAGTGAGGTGGCAAAAGTTACTCGGCATACTATGCCTATGGATACATCACATAAGGAAATTGAAGAGGACATCTTGCAACCAACTGCAGATAATACTCCAAAAGAGGATGTAGAGATGGATATTCCACAGGCAGAAGCAAATGTTATTCCACAAGAACAGGTTGAAGATACACCGCAGAAAGAGGATGAGGAGAAAGGTATTGGTATTCCACAGGCAGAAGCAAATGTTATTCCACAAGAACAGGTTGAAGATGCGCCACAGAAAGAGGATGAGGAGAAAGATATTCCACAGGCGGAAGCAAATGTTATTCCGCAAGAACAGGTTGAAGATACACCACAGAAAGAGGATGAGGAGAAAGAAAAAGAGGAAGATCAGTAACTTAAATTTTCGGAATTAGATATATTCAGATATAAAGAGGGATGATATGCCATTAAAAAGACATAAATCTGTTTTGAAACGTGTTAGACAGAATATTAAACGCAGAGAGAGGAATAGGATTGTCAGGGGTTCTATGAGAGCCGTTCTCAAAGCTATTAGAAGTAGTAGTGATCCGGGTGAGGTTATGCAAAAATTGTCTTGGAACTTTCCTGCTGTCGATAAAGAGAAATTGGATATGCATCTTAGGTCAAGAATTTATTCAGTAATAGACAAAGCTCACAAAAAAGGTGTCATTCATAAGAACAAAGCTGCTCGACATAAAGCTCAGGTTTCCCTGTGGTTTAAAAATTTAAGTAAAGCATAATTTTAGTAATAGAAATTCTCTTTTGAAATAATCTTTGCTTAAAGCTATAAGTGCTTAATATATATTAGCTTACAAAGGACGCTACTTATGTGTCCTTTATTTATTAGTTTTCAGAGATTTTTTTCAGGTTTCCAGTAATGAAAATAATAATCAAAGAATTGTCGGGCTAAAAAAGCGTAGGAACCTCCTGAACCTCCAGCTTCTATGAGAATTACAACGACTATTTCTGGTTGGTTTGCAGGTGCAAATGCCACAAACAATGCATGATCAGGACCGTGTGGATTCTGGGCTGTCCCGGTTTTTCCGGCAACAAGAATGTCCTCCATATATGCTCCGGTACCAGTCGCCCATTCCTCATTAACAGTTCTTATCATTCCATCAACGGAGGTTTTAATAGCTATCTTAGAAAATGGGAGTTTTCCTCTCATTTTAGAAGGTATTTCAATTCTATGTTTAAGAGGTGGTTCAATGTATTTTACAATTTTCGGTTTCCAAACAAAACCCTTGTTTGCAAAACCGCAGATCATCTGGCAAAGCTGCAAAGGGGTTGTTAATATTTCTCCCTGCCCAATAATCAGATTTAGAAGGACACCTTTTCCCCAACCGCGTCTTCCAAAACGCCAGTTATAATAATCTCTATCTGGCACAAGGCCTGCAGCTTCAAACGGTAATTCAATACCTGTACGTATACCGAAAAAACATTTTGTAGCATATTCGTGCCATTTTTCCAAACCCAATCTAATAGCTACCTGATAAAAATATATGTCGCAACTCTGAGCTATAGCCTCGAGTAAATTAATTGATTTATGACCATATCTATTCCAACACATGAAATATCTATCGCCATAACGCATTGCACCATAGCACGGTTCGGGCATATATGAATTTGCGTTTGCAATCCCTTCGTTAACTGCAGCAGCAGCCGACATTATCTTCAAGGGAGATGCGGGTGGATATAAACCTTGGTACCACCTGCAAAGCATAGGATGCGTTTCTGGATTATTTAATGCTTCCCATGTAGAATCCGAAATAGTTTCGGTAAAGATGCTCGGGTCAAAATCTGGTAGAGAAACTGCTGCTAATATCTCGCCGTTTTTGGGATCTATTGCAATGAATGCACATTCAGGAACCCAAGTAAATATCGATTCCGCAGCCATTTGAAGTGATGCATCTATCGTTAGAATTATATCAGCGCCATTTTGTGCAGGTACATCACCCAAGCTCTTTACAGGTCCAATTACTTCGCCTGTTGCTGTTACTTCGACAAATTTAGCTCCATCAGTTCCTCTTAATAAATTATCAAAATATCGTTCAACTCCTTGTTTACCAACCATGTCTCCACCCCTAAGTCCTTCTCTGTATCTCTCTCTGAGTTCGGCAGGACTAATTTCTCCAACATATCCGACAATATGTGATGCTAATTTGCCATACTCATAATATCTTATATGCTCGTTCTCGAAAATAACTCCAGGAAATTCGTCTGTTCGCTCTAAAATTTTACTAACCGTACCAAAGTCGACATGTCTTTTTAATCTCACGGGAAGATAACCTGGCTTCAAATTTTTCTCATATCGTTCAAATATGAATTCAGGTTTTATACTCAGCAATTCAGCTAATTTTTTTACATATGGAGTATCGGGTGGGAACTCAAAAGGAATTATAGAAATTGTATACGTAGTTCGATTTCCAACTAATAACTTACCGTTTCTATCAAAAATTTTTCCACGGGCTGCTGCTTCGGGAACAACGCGAAGTCGATTCTTATCGGAAAATCTAAAATAATATTCATGGTCTATAATTTGGATTGTAATTATCCTGACAATAAGGAATAAAAAGACCAATGAGATAAACAATAATAATACTATAGATTTTCTATTCTGTTCTTCGTCGGTTTTAAATGCATAAGGATTCATTTTTGTATCCATTAAGTGTTATTGAATAATTAATAATGGATATTTTGGATTAATAATCAATCTTTAAATCCAAATTACTTACTTGCATATGTCAAGTTCATGTTATAACTTGACATGTAAATATTATTACCTTTTTTAGACAAAAAGGGGGGTTAATGAATATAGAAAAGATAAGAAAACTGGTTAAATTACTCGATGAAAGTTCAATTAGTGAGTTGGAAGTTCATTTTCCCTTTGCTAGAAAAGTAATTCTAAGAAAATTTAGATCAACTAACCAAAAAAATTTACTAACTACAGTCGAGTCGACACAAGTTATTGAAGGACCCGAATCTCAAAGCTTAAATACAATTACGAAACCAGAGATATCAGAGTCTGAAACCACCGGAAAAACCATATTAGAAGAGGAAGATAAATATTACAAAATAACTGCACCAATGGTGGGAACTTTTTACAGGAATCCCTCTCCGGATTCACCGCCATATGTGGAAGTTGGTGAGAAATTATCTCGAAATCAAGTTGTTTGTCTTATTGAAGCAATGAAGCTCTTTAACGAAGTTAAAACCGAAGTTTCGGGAATAGTAAAAAGTGTTTTAGTAGAGGATGCCACACCTGTGGAGTTTGGGCAGGTGTTACTTTTAATTGAGACGGAGTGAGTATAATGATCGATTTTGTAGCACTTTTAAAAAACATGGCATCGGTTCATGCGTCCGACCTTCATTTAAGAGTTAATGTTAGACCGGTTTACAGAATCCACGGAAAGTTGATTCGGGTTAATTTGCCTGTGGTAACGCAGGAGGATATGGGAAACCTTATTAATACTATTCTAACCCCACTTAGAGCGGAACGTTTTAAGAATGAATTAGAATTTGACTTCGCATATCAATTAGATACAGGCGAACGTTTCAGAGTTAATTTGTTTCATCAGCGAGAAACATATGCGGTTGCTATTCGATTAATAAATACTGAAATACCAACATTTGATGAACTGCAACTACCACAGGTTATGAAAAAAATTGCAAATACGAGAAGAGGAATTGTGCTTGTAACTGGGATTACCGGTTCTGGAAAGTCGACAACTCTTGCTTCAACAATCGATTATATCAATACAGCCAGAGCAGAGAATATAATAACAATAGAAGATCCTATCGAATACCTTTATACAAACAAGAAAAGTATAATTGCACAGAGAGAATTAGGATTGGATACATTATCTTTTGCCGAGTCTCTTAGAAGAGCCATGCGCCAGGACCCCGACGTTATTCTGTTAGGAGAGATCAGAGATATGGAGACTATGCAAATAGCTCTCATGGCTGCAGATACTGGTCATTTAGTGCTTTCAACACTTCACACTTTGGATTCACTCCAAACTATCTATAGAATTCTCTCTTTCTTCCCACCGCATCAGCATCAAGAGATTAGATTAATTCTGTCTTCAACATTAAGAGCAATAATATCGCAAAGACTTGTACCTCGTGCGGATACACCCGGTCGAGTTCCAGCTGTTGAAGTTTTAATTGGAACAGCAGCAGTTAAAGAATGTATTGTCCAGTCGGGGAAAACAGCATCTATTAGAGACTTAATCTCTGAAGGTACAGTTCAATATGGAATGCAGACAATCGACCAGTCTCTTTTCTTCTTCTACCGAAGAGGTATGATATCTTTAGAGACTGCCTTGAATAATGCATCAAATCCAGATGATTTTAAACTTCGTGTGGCTGGAATTGTTGGTGGTTCCGACAAAGGGTGGAAAGAATTTGAAATCGAGAGTAGTAAGACGAGAAAAGAGCAGAAATCTGAAGATTCTAGTTCAATTAAAACTACGGATTTTGCTGATCACTCTGGCTCCTCAGAGGATAAACCGTTGGGTGAAGATAGAGGTTTTAATATTTAATTTATGTATCATCGCGCTTTTCTCTGGTGATTTGTTAAATTCTATGTTGAAATATCTGAGAAATCAGGTATGATAGCTTTTAATGACGCAACCAAAAGGATAGAAATTATTTGTGCTGGATCTAATATTATTCTCTAATAATTGATTACTATTCTTATTCCATGTGCTTGACAACGACCTTTTGACAATATAATGTTTCAGTAATGGGTCTAATAGAAAAAAAAGACTTTTCCTTATCTGTTACGTATAATTTTATATTAAATGTAATAATAGTTATCATTGATTAATGAGGTTTGATTTGGGTAATAAGGGGAAAAACTATTCAAATTTTGTGACCTAGATATCGCAGTTAAAGCAACGATTTCTCGATTTGGATAAACCTATTAAGGATGGTTTCTCTTTAAGGGATATATTAAATCCAAGAATTTTAAATACAATATTCGATAGTGATAACGTTGGTGTTCTTATTGCTAACAAGGATGGTATATTGTTGTATATTAATTCTGCTGCAAGTGCATTAATCGATTATAAATATGAGGAATTAAGTAAACAAAAAATATGGGATGTCTTGGGAATATCCAGTGAGAAAGAAGGCGAAGAATTTTGGAAAAAGTTAATCTTTCAAAAAAACAAAATAGGGAAATTGAAGATTTCAAGAAAAGATATACTAGTATTGAATATAAATTATGAATTAACAATAAATAATAATATAGATCTGTATCAATTATTAATATATGATATAGATTCAAAAGTCAATGAAGTTCATAAAAATTATCGCGGTGAATCTCTCTATTTGGATATTATACAAAATATAGATGATGCAATTATAGTAATAGACTATGATTGGAGATTGATTTGCTTCAATGAAGCTGCAAAACGAATTGTT
>JAUXEQ010000032.1 GCA_030620455.1 bacterium
CAAGTTTTGCTAATCGACGCGGAATATTACCCGCTATTATAGGTATTTTCTTTAACTTTGCAAACTCGACCATAACTCGGTAGTCGGTGTCGTAGTTGCCCCAGAGCGAAACGGATTGTTTGAATTCATCCTCGGATATTTTACCATCTAAGAAAGAATTCAGGGATCTTTGACCATCCGCCTCAAACATTTCCAGTGAAAGAGCGGTTTTTTCCCATCTGCCTGAAAGTCGCCTTAATATTTCAGATTCTAAACCGTGAGCAATAATATCGTCATGAATTTCGCCAAAGAATACTACATCGTTCTTTGATAATCGATCGACCAAGGCTTCGAGTGTTTCGATTTTTTCACCGGAGTTCGAGAAGATTTCATATTGCCCGAATGCTACTCCAAGCATTACTAAAAACAAACCGATACAAACTATATATTTCATCATTATCTTCCTCCGTATAGTTCATTAGAATATATTGACATGCATATTACATTGAATTAAATTTGCATCTATTTAAAGATATCAAAGGATAGAAAAAATGAAAGTGAAACTTCCAGACGATAGCATTCTTCAAATCACTGATGGGTCGACTCCATTGGATGTTGCCAAAAGCATCTCATCCGGTCTCGCACGTGATGCAATTGTAGCTGTTGTTAATGGGCAACCATGGGATCTAACACGTTCTATGCCCGAATCGGAAAATCCTGTTGAATTGAAAATCTTGAAATTTGATGAGACTTTATCTCGAGAAACATTCTGGCATTCAAGTGCCCATATTATGGCTTATGCCGTCAAAGATATTTTTCCCAAGGTTAAAATAGCCATTGGACCTGCGATCGATTCCGGTTTCTATTACGATTTCGATACTCTACAACCTTTTACCCCTGACGACCTTACTAAGATTGAAATTCGCATGAAAGAATTAGTCGAACAAGATATTCCTTTTGAACGTAAGGAGATTTCAAGAGAGAATGCATATGCACTCTTCAAAAGTATGAACGAAAATTATAAACTTGAATTGCTTGATGAAATACCTCGAGAGGAAACTATAACAATATATACAATTGGGAATTTCGTTGATCTTTGTTCAGGACCTCATTTACCTTCTACCGGATACGTGAAATATTTCAAACTACTTTCTATTGCGGGTGCATATTGGCAGGGTGATGAGAGGAATCCTATGCTCCAAAGGATTTACGGCGTATCATTCCCAAAGAAGTCAAAGCTTGAAGAACACATGAAGCTTTTGCATGAGGCAGAAAAACGGGATCACAGAAAACTGGGAAAGGAGTTAGACTTATTCCATTTCGATAAGGACGTTGGTCCGGGTCTGGTTTTGTGGACTCCTCGAGGTGCAGCAATTAGAGAAATTATTGAAAACACATGGAAAAACGAGCACAGAAAACACGGTTACGAAATAATAATGACACCCCATATTGGAAAGTCTAACCTATGGAAAACAAGTGGTCATCTGGACTTTTATATCGAGGATATGTATTCCCCAATGGATGTGGATGGTCAGTTATACTTTCTGAAACCAATGAATTGTCCGTTTCATATTAGTCTATACAAGCGAAAGAGGTATTCATATAGGGATCTTCCGCTCCGATGGACTGAATTAGGAACTGTGTATCGCTTTGAAAGAAGCGGAGTTCTTCATGGATTGACCCGAGTACGTGGATTTACTGTGGATGATGCTCATATTATTTGCCGTCCTGATCAAATTCTTGACGAAATCATTGGTGTAATAAATTTCTCATTTAGCCTTTTACGTTTATTTGGATTTGAGAACTTCCAAATATTTCTCTCGACAAAGCCTGATAAATATGTCGGTTCAAACGAAAACTGGGAAATGGCGGAAAAATCATTAACGAGCGCCATAAATTCAACTCAATTCCCATATAGCATCGATGAAGGAGCGGGTGTGTTCTATGGACCAAAGATTGATATATTCTTAACCGACGCTTTACAACGGAGTTGGCAATGTACAACCATACAATTCGACTTCAATCTACCCGAGCGATTTGATATGACATATATAGCTAAGGATGGTTTTCAAAAAAGACCTTATGTTATTCATAGAGCGCTTTTTGGGTCTATTGAACGTTTTTTTGCAATTTTACTCGAGCATTATGCGGGTAATTTTCCTGTTTGGTTGGCTCCAGTGCAAGTGGCAATACTCCCAGTTAGTGAAAAACATGTGGATTACTCACAAAATGTATATAAAGAATTATTCGATGATGGATTTAGGGTTATTTTGGACGACTCGAACGAAAGAGTTGGATACAAGATTAGAATTGCTGAGACAAAAAAAATTCCATATATGATGATTTTAGGTGAAAAAGAAGAGGAGAAAAAAATTGTATCTATAAGGCGTCATTTAGATGGTGATTTAGGACAAATGAGCTTAGTAAATTTTAAAAGTAAATTGCGCAAGGAAATAAATTCCAAGAAATAAACGGATTTTGTAAAAGTTTTACTTGAATTAAAAAACTCATTGCCTATTTTTTAAGTGAAGGTAGGTAATGAAGTTTGTAAGGCGGTTTAGGAAATTATGATTTATTCAGAGAACTATAGAAAAGTCTTAGAATTGGCAAGGGAAGAAGCTGCAAGATTGGGACATAGTTATATTGTCCCTGATCATATTATGCTCGCTATCCTCAGCCACGGTAATAATATCGCTATTGATATGATGATTCAGAGAGATATTAATCCTGAAGATATTCGAAGAATTCTTGAGGACTCGGTAGAAATGGGTGGTGAGAACTTCTTTGTGGGTAATATAGTTATGACTTCCCGTGCGCAAAAAATTCTCGATCTTGGTGCAGCTGAGGCTAGAAATACAGGTTCTCCGCGTGTTGGCTCTGAACATCTACTATTAGCTCTTTTGAAAGATCCAAGTAATTCTATTGCTCAAGTATTTAAAAGATTTAATCTCACATATAGGGATGCATATAAAATTCTTATTTCTTTGCGGACTACACAGCAGCAAAAAAGAAGAGGAGGACAAAACAAAACTCAGGCGCTGGACAGTTTTTCTAGGGATATTACAACACAAGCGCAGGACAATAAGCTTGACCCAGTTATTGGTAGGTTTCATGAGATTGAAAGAGTGGCTCAGGTGCTTTGCAGAAGAAAGAAAAATAATCCAGTATTAATTGGTGAACCGGGCGTTGGGAAAACAGCAATTGTTGAGGGTTTAGCTCAGAAAATAGTTAACAAAGAGGTTCCTTATCTTTTGCAAAATAAGCGTGTTGTTTCTCTCGACCTTGCTGCTATGGTCGCTGGTACCAAGTATCGTGGCCAATTTGAGGAGAGAATAAAGTCTGTCATCGATGAAATAATTAACGATGGTAATATTGCTTTGTTTATCGATGAACTTCACACAATTATTGGTGCTGGTGGCGCAGAGGGTGCACTAGATGCATCTAATATTCTAAAGCCTATGTTAGCCTCGGGAGAACTGCAAGTTATTGGCGCAACAACCGCCGAGGAATACAGAAAACACATCGAAAAAGATGGAGCTCTCGAAAGAAGATTCCAGACTATATACATTAATCCTCCCACATATAACGAAACAATAAGCATTCTCCAGGGATTAAGGTCGTATTATGAAGACCATCATAAGGTTAGGATATCCGACGACGCAATTGAATCTGCTGTTAGGCTTTCCGATAGGTTTATTCAGGATCGACAACAACCCGATAAAGCAATTGATCTCATCGATGAAGCTGGTGCTATGCTTAATTTATCAACTTATGTTAAGCCCAGATATCTTATGACCTTGGAAGCTAAAATTTCGCTGAAGGAAAAGCAAAAGCAAATAACCATTGCAGAGCAAGATTTTGAAAGAGCTGCATCTATAAGGGATGAGATTAGGTTTTTGCATAAGAAATTGTCTGAAGAACAAAGGGAGTGGCAGAAATCTCGGGACAAGCATCGACCAATTTTGACTGCTGAACACATTGCAAGAGTTTGCAGTCGTATGACAGGAGTACCGGTTCATGAATTGAATCAGGAGGATCAAACTCGGTTGCTAAACCTTGAAGAGCAACTGTCTAAGAAAGTTTTAGGACAGGAAAAGGCTATTGAGGCGTTGGGTAATTCAATTAGAAGATCTCGTGCTGGTTTGGGAGACCCAAATAGACCTGTGGGAAGTTTTCTTTTCCTTGGACCTACTGGTGTCGGTAAAACCGAATTAGCTAAAGTTCTGTCTAGATTTCTTTTCGGAACAATAGATTCTCTTGTTAGAATTGACATGTCAGAATACATGGAAAAGTTTTCTGTATCGAGGCTAATAGGAGCACCCCCAGGTTATGTTGGCTATGAAGAAGGTGGTAGTTTGGCGGAATTAGTGAGAAGAAAACCATATTCTGTTGTCCTATTTGATGAGATAGAAAAGGCTCATTCGGAAGTTTTCAATTTGCTGCTTCAAATTCTGGATGAAGGCTTTTTGACGGATAGTTTTGGTAGGAAGATTAATTTCAGGAATACAATAATTATTATGACATCTAATATAGGCACCGAACAAATTGTAGCGTCCAGACTTGGCTTCGACGGTGGTGATTCCATGATGGAGCATAAAGATATTAAGAATATGCTTCTGCGAGATTTGAATAAGTCTCTTAGACCGGAACTTCTAAACCGAATTGATCAGATAATTGTGTTTAGAGCACTTTCAATGGAGAGTATTGAGAAAATTGTGGATCTTCAAGTGTTAGAAATTAATGAACGCATCGAACACAAAGGACTTGAAATAGAACTGACAATGGAAACCCGATCGTGGATTGCTCAAAAGGGTTATGAACCGAAAATGGGAGCTAGACCTCTAAAAAAGGCGATTCAGAATTACATTGAAAATCCTTTATCCGAGAAGCTTTTAAACGGTGACTTGCCCTGGAACCATATTATCAAAGTTGATGTTAATGAATCTAACGATTCTTTGGAGTTTTCAATCGTAAAAGAAATTGGCGAAACTGAAGATAAATCTAAGGGAGATGATTTTGAAATAATAGAAACTGAGCATGCTTCGTAAAATAATTCTTGACTAAGTAGTGAAGGATAGTATTTTTAGCTAAATTAGTGGTGAATAATGTCGAATATAGGAGGTGACTTACATGCGTAAGTGGGCAATGGCTGTATTAATATTAGCTCTTGTCGGAGCTACTTTTGGAGTTTCAGGTTCCGGTAAAGATAATAATACTTCATCTAAAGGAGAAGGTGTTCCCACAGAACCCACTGAAGTTTTTGTAGATACTGCAGCTAATATTTTTATATTTTTAACACTACGACAACCCCCAGGACCACCGGCTCCGATAATTTATGTTAAGTCGGTTTCTGTTGATAGCAGCAAAGAAACTGTTGAGATCAAGGCAAATGGGGATGGACCGGAAGATCGAAATCAAACATGGTTTGTGTATAGAGCTCCATGGGCTCTTTTCAGCTGGGACGATATAGATATGTTCGGTGATGGTGATTCAGCTATTATGATAGACCCAATAGAGGAAGCCGATTCCTCCGATTTGGATGATTACAATTGGACTGGACCAAATGTTACGACTGATATTTTTGCTGATACTAATCTATACGATAGCAGCAGAGGTGTGAATGACCCCGATGTCAATTATTTCTATACTGTAGCTGCTATGGATACGTTCGGAAATCTCTCTGAAAAACCAAGTGATCCTATTGGTGAATACGATCAGGTTATTATTGGTGGTGCAACAAATCACATTACTCTACCTCTTCGATGCCATGAGTTGGAACTACATGGTGATTCAGCGCATATTATTGGGGATTTGATACCCGCTTGTGAAGGCTTAACTAAATTTAATCCCTCAACGCAAACTTGGGAGCTTATTTGTTTTAAACTGCACGGATCATGGTTATATAATCCTTCAGCGCCAACAGTTTATGTTAGACCAGCAGATGTAATAACATTAACTCTTTCAGATACTTTAACAGCGGGTGATGAATATTTGTTTACTCTCGGTTACGACGCGAATGATGACTCTGGTTATGAACCAAGAGGTTTTGTTCCTGTTGATACTTGTTATAAATTCGAAAAGAAATCTGGTGATCCAGCTGGTTACGTTTTCTTCATGGTTCCGTATCAGGAATACAATACTTTGGTGAATATTTACGGTAATTATCCACTCAGAGCTGATAAATTGGCTGAAAGTGTCGATAGTAAATCTGGAATTGATGGTGAGGTTTTATACAGATGGAATCCTTATCCACCCACTATTACTGCTCTTGCTGTGAAATTATTCGGTTCCTGGTATGTGACATCACCTCCTGAGTTCGTTAGACCTGGTGAGGTTCTTCTGCTTCTTATGGCAGGTTCTGGTGGATATTGGCCTACTTGTCCTTAATCTTGAGTAAAATATTAGGCCAACTTCTTGCTTTCTTTGTGAAAATGCAAATAGAAGTGTGAGTTGGGAATTGAAAATTTATATCAATATTATAAAGTAGGAGGTAAATGTGAGAAAAACTTTTTATATAGCTCTTTTGTCGGTAATGGTTTTATCCATAAATATCGCAACAACCGAAGAAACCAGTATTTTTGATAAAGGTGATATTTCTCTTCCAGAATATACACCCTATACTTTATCTCTAGCAGGTAATTTGTTGATATATTTCGCATTAGGTTATATTGATTCAGGATCGGGCGATTATTACACTTATTGTGATGAATGCGATGGATGGAACTTTGACGATTGCTCATTGACATGTTGGTCTGTCTCAGATACAGATACGGTGGATGATACGCTGTGGTATGGCTTTTTATTTAAGATTTGGGCTTTGGATTCTTCAGATTCATGGGCATCCTCCGATACGTATTATTGTAATACTACTGGATTCAAGTCGTTCTTTAAGTGTATGAAATGTACGACTGGAGTTGGTGGTGGAGCGGATTCAATCATTGTCAATATGTGGTATATCCCATTGATGAATATTAATTTCGGTGATGCTCTGCTTAAGCCACTTGTCAAAGGTGATTCGATTTTCACTCAAATTGCTCTTACAGAGACTCCAGATACAACTTGGGGATTTGATAGAATGATTACATGGCCTGATACGTCGGAAGAAATATATTATTATTCTAAAAGAATTGAGTCAGTTTCTAGTTCATCTTATGACTGGAGAGTAATCTTAATTGATAAAGAAGACCCAGGTCGAGATTCAGATGTCCCAACCGAGATTATCGAGACTCCACGCGATAAAACCCGTACTCCGAATACTCCTGCTCTTTCGCAGAATAATCCTAATCCATTCAATACTAGCACAGAAATTATCTTTGATCTTCCTAATGCGGGAAATGTTGAATTAGAAATTACTGATGTTGTCGGTCACAGAGTTAGAATTCTAATTAATGATACTCGAAAGGTCGGAACACACAGCGTTATATGGGACGGAACAGACGATTACGGCATTGAAGTTCCTTCAGGCATATATTACTATAAGCTTATTGTGGATAATAAATATTACGACAAGAGGAAAATGACACTTATAAGGTAATAGGATAGAAACAGAAATTTATTAATTTAGATTTCTGCATGTCTGAACGAGATTCAAAGACAGTGTTGTAATATAAGGAATATAAATTAGCTTTTGGCTCCAGGTTGTGGAAAGCGACCTGGAGTTTTGTTTATAAAAACCATCGAGGATTAAATTTGTATTAATCAATATGTGCTAAGCAGGATAGTTGAAATTTAATGAAATAATAATTATTGTTTTTCTTGAAATTTGTATTATCTTCGTAGTTAATGGAATAAGTTTGTTATTTAAATAATATTATTAAATTTTCGGTTGTATTTGATTATACATCATAGTATTATTTAGCTCGATTTAACTATTTTTTAGGTTAGTAGTTTTTTTGTTGCGTAAATGCGGATGAATAATATTTTAAAATATTAGAACTTCCAAGGAGGATTAGAAATGAGGAATTTTACCTGGGTTATAATTTTTCTCAGTTTTTGTTTCGTATTGTTCAATGGTATTTTTGCCGATCCGGTTGATCCAGTTATCAGTGGGACAATAGGACAAAGGTTTGAAGTTAACAATACATTGGATATTCAATTTTATGCATTGAATATTCTGTTTTGTATGGGTCAGAGACACGGGACATCGATGGTTCCTATATGCTATACCGATACCTCTCTTTCAAGTTGGTTGGGAACAACTAGTAATGATACCACATGGAACGGATTTATCTTGCATTTTTGGATGAAGGACTCCTCTGACAGCTTTAAAACCTCATTGATTCATCGAAAGTCTACAAGTGGCTGGGATAAGATAACTAAGAAGTTCCTTTGCCCGGATGGGAAAAAGCGTCATATCTGGGTCAGTAGTTTTGCAAATATTTTAGATGAGGATAGTTCTACTCTTTCTCCAGCAACTGGCGATTCTTTCTTTGTTAGTATTAGAAATATTGACTCGACGTTTAAAGCTTACGTAACGAGAACTGGTTCGTCAAGTTCTTTTAATTATTATTATGACTCTACTTTCAGTACTAAGCCTGGTGCAACTACTAATTGGTATGTTGTTCTAATAGATACTTTATCTGATCCCCGTATTGTTCAAAATCCTAAGGATAAAATTCTAAGACCAAAGGAACCTTATTTATGTCAGAATAATCCGAATCCATTTAATGCTTCTACAGAGATTGAATATGAATTGCCAAAAGAGGCTATAATAAAAATGGAGATAACAGATCTTATTGGGAGGAGAGTAAAACTGCTTTTCGAGGGTTTCAAACCTGCTGGTAGCTATAAAATAATATGGGACAGCACTGATGATAACTATATTGACGTTCCGACAGGTGTATATTTCTATAAACTAACAGTTAGCGGAGATTTTGCTGATAAGAAGAAAATGACTCTTATTAGATAACTTGTCTAAATAGAAAATTTTTACTATTCGTTTGTTGTTAAATTTAGAAAGCGACTTAAAAGGTCGCTTTTTTTTGTGATTTGGAAGAGTTTGTGATTATTCTAATAAATTTATACTTATAATGAGCGAATTTTAGAATAGAAATCGAGCTCTAAGCTCGATGTCATAATCTAAATCTTTTTCCGATTTTTTAGTTCCTCTGCCACTTAGTGTCAAATCGATATTTGAGCCGAATTTATATGTGATACTCGAGGAAAAACTGTAATTGAAACCGTTAGGCCAACCTCCGGATATTTCATAAGGTAAGGCTTCTTGCTTTGAATCCACATTTATCTGTTCAGAACGCAACCTTGTTCTAAATTTTTTGTAACGCCACTGCAAGACAAAAGTATTCCTGAATATAAGCGCATCGATATCCGTTGTACCTGATTTACCCTTAGATGCTGTTAAAATTACGTTATTCCCAATTTGCATATATCGAAGGAATTTTCGGCTGAGTGCGAGTTCTGTTGAATAGTTATGGGAATTAAGCTTATTCTCTAAACCGGGACGTGTTGAAGATTTTATGTTATAGATTCCAGATAATTCGGAAAATATGCTTTGGTAGACTACTCCTGCCAAACTTAGCCTGAATTCATTTTCGTTATATATTTCATCACCCGATATGAGATTTCGTCGTGTAATACGTACATTTTGGTAAGTACTATTTACATTGATCTTACTTCTGCGGAGTGTATTGAGTTGAATCGTTGTATAAAGATTACCGTAACTAAGTGAATCGCTCTCAAATGTTGATGGAATAGGTAAAATTCCAGAGAAGCTTCGATCTTTATTTTCAATTTCGAAAGATGATGTGATTGAAAAAGCTGATCCAAGAGCAATTTTCTCTTTCTCGGCAGCAACTGTAAGTCTTCCATTGCTTCGAAGTACTTGATCAAAACTTCCTGTAGGTTCATATTTTAGAATATATTTTCCGTTTGGATCAGGAACATATTCATCGAGTTCTTCATCGTAGCTATAATTTCCTGTGCCAATTTTAACCTCCTCGAATTTTTTTTCCATAATTTCGCTTTGACTGCCGGTTACTGAGTAATTAAAACTTGTTTTTGTGCCTAAAATATTTGTGTATGCTGAAACTTGGAAAAGGTCGGTTGTTAAATCACTGCCGGCAAGCGTATCATAAGATCTATACATTCTTCGATACCAATTTGCTGAAAAAGAACGTCCCGAAAATCCTACACCAGGGGAAAGAATTGAATATAGATGCCTAAAATTCTTTTCCGGACGAGTTTGTTTTTCTTCTATTTGAAAAGAAAAACCGAGATTGCCGTCCAGAACATTTATTCCTAATTCCGGTTTAAAATTGTAAACAAGTGAATCGAGCGAGTCAGATGAACCTTCGTATAACTCCATATCCCCTGAAAAGGAAAGCTTCGTTATTTCGCCAATTTCGCGAGAAAGTTTTAGATCGCTATTTAATCGTTGCTCGTCTCCAAAACGTATGTTCTGCATTCCAGCATTAATATCAAAAACGTCCTCGTTTAACAATAACCTAAGTCGTTCTCGTTGGCAGGTTTCATCCCCTGTTTTCCTGTAACCTAAATTGATTGTGGAAATTAATTTTCCCAAAGTAATTCTAATTCCTGCCGATGTAATTAA
>JAUXEQ010000239.1 GCA_030620455.1 bacterium
GAAATATTTGAATAGGTCAAATATGCAAATAAAAAATCCCTCTAACTGTCAAAAGTGAGTCGACAAACCTCTTTAAAATTGTCATAGATGGAAAATTTTAAGATAGAATTTAAGGTTAACGCCTGGTTATATGAAGAATTTATTTACAATCGCATTTTCCAAAGAGCTATTCAAATAAGTTAAAGACAATAGTTGAGCAAACCTAACAGCAGGAATAATTATTGCTCTTGTCAGATGTCAGTTTCCTTTGGCTTTCCGGGATGATTTCTATTTTTCCCTAATCCAATCATAATTGATATCGGGACTAATATGCAATAGGATATTATTAAAAGCAAAGGCGCGAGTGTCATTGATCCCTTCGCCAGAAGAACCCATCCTATAATCATAACCACAATAGCAATTATTAACACAATAAGATTCTTTATGCCAATCGTCAAAGGTAAAGATTCCTTTGGGGTCTTAGTTCTTCTTATCTGTTTTTTTGGCTCGGTAACCTTGTCCGGAATTTTCTTTTCTTGTGCTCTTGCTTTAGTTTTTTGAGTTGTTACACTCGTTGTAGTCTTTGCCTTAGGCTTATAGGTTCTCTTTCGCTTTTTTGAAGACTTTGTTGTCATACCCACCACTCCATAATTGAAATCAATTAATTTTCACTATTATACAATTTATCAGATAACTTTTAATAGTCCAGTATATTTTAATATTTTCAAATTCTTTCTGCAATAGTTCTTGCCATATCTAACGTAGTGTTATTTCCGCCGAGATCGTATGTTCTGACCTTTTTTTCGGCAAGTGTGACTGCAACTGCGTTCTCGATTGCTTTCGCCTTTTCACTTTCTCCAAGCCACTCGAGCATAAGCTTAACAGCTAAGATCATCGCGGTAGGATTGACCTTATACTTACCCGCATATTTCGGAGCACTACCGTGAGTCGGTTCGAAGAGTGCATAGTTATCGCCGATATTTCCGCTCGATGCGAATCCCAAACCACCCACCAATTGCGCTGCAAGGTCGGAAATTATATCGCCAAACATATTGGATGAAACCAACACGCTGTAATCCTGTGGATTTTTCACAAGCCACATTGCCATAGCATCCACATTGGTTTCCCATAGCTCGACCGACTTGTACTCAGGGGCTACTTCGCGAGCTATCTCCACCATCATCCCGGATGTTTCACGAATTACGTTCGGCTTTTCCACAACAGTAACCGATTTTCGTTTGTGTTCGATAGCATATTCAAATGCAGCTCTTAGAATCCTTTCACAACCTTCCTTTGTGAAAATCCTTGTGGATATCGCCATTTCTTCGCTGGGAACATCTCTGAATTTCGACATGTTTTTAGAATATTTCAGCAAAGATTCTCGTAAGTCGTTTGCTACAGGACGGAATTCCACACCGCTGTATAATCCCTCGGTGTTCTCGCGGAATATTACAAGATCTATATCATCTCTATAGTTAAGCGGATTGCCTTGATAGGCTTTGCACGGTCGAAGATTCACGTATAAATCGAACATCTGGCGTAATCGAACAATCGGCGATCGATAAATTAAGCCGGTATTTTGCAATTCAGGAATTAACTCCTTAGCAGCTTCCTTTTTCGGTTTCGATGTTATTGCACCAAAAAGACAGGCATCGGTATTTTTAAGAAGTTGAATTGTCCTTTCTGGCAACGGGTCACCCTCGGTTCGCCATAATTCCCAGCCTATATTCCCATATATAAAATCCGCATCGATCTTTGTCTTCTCTAATACGATCATCGCAGCATCGATGACATCCACTCCTACACCATCTCCAGGGAGAACAGCTATTTTAAATTTTCCCATCGATCCTCCTAATTCGACATTGTAGTGCATTAAGTTATCAAATAAAACGGATAAACAACCCGAGAGCAATTAGAAAACTTTTTCAATATAAAATTCTCAAAAAAAACAACAGCATACAATCGGAATAATAACGCCATACGATAAAAAACAACAAATAAATATAAAATAATATTGTATAAAGGAATATAATCGATTATATTGTTCTAAATCATTTTCTTGGAGGGTAAAAATGTTTAACAGTATGTTGAATCAGTTGTTGCGGAATCGTGAAGAACTTTTCGCAAAGATTTTCTCTGGGAAAGATGTAATGAAAATCATTGGAAGCCTGTTACTGATATGCTTGATCTTTTTTGGTATTTACGGTATTGTAATGGGTGCTTACAACTCGGTTTTACAAGCTATAACTTCGATGGTAAAAGTTCCATTGCTCTTTCTACTAACCCTTTTAATATGTTATCCAGCGCTTTTTATGTTTAACGTTCTCTTAGGTAGCAAATTAAATCTCGAACAGTCGTTCGCGATGATTTTGATGGCTTTTGCTATTATTGCTTGTGTAATGGTCTCATTTGCACCTATATCCTTATTCTTCATAATAATAGGATGGAGTTATTCATTTATAAGACTTCTGCAGGTCGCAATTTTTACAATTGCTGGAATTGCTGGGATGATTGTCTTGAGTAATGGCTTTACACTTGCATGCGAAAAATATGAAATATATCCAAAACTGGGGATAAGAATTTTCAGAGTGTGGGTTATTATCTTTGCATTCGTAGGAACCCAGTTAGCTTGGAACCTAAGACCGTTTGTCGGGACAAGGGATAGACCATTCTCTCTGTTCAGAGAGCAGGAAAGTAATTTTTATTCTGCAGTTTTTCATGCGACGAGAGATATTTTCTCTGGCAAGCATGAAAATGAAAATAATCAGGGAAAAAGCGAGCTTGAAGGAGAAACTCCCGATAGCATAATGAGAGGAGAACATACCTACTATCGCACAAAGCCAATAATAACAGAACCGAAACCGGATACAATCGGTTATCTTGAGGATTCAACACAATAGATGTCTTGCTATTCTAATAATAAGTTTGCAATACTAAGAAGTTATCGTTTCTTTCTTCGATTGAATTTAAATTTCAACGATAAAGGTGAACAGAATTGGAATATAATCAAATAATGACAGTTGAGGAAGTTGCCCGTTACCTGAGACTTAAACCTCAGACAATATATAAATGGGCACAGAATGGAAAAATCCCAGCAGCAAAACTCGGCAAAGAATGGCGATTCAAAAAAACTTTAATAGATGCATGGATAGACGCAGCAATGTCGGAATCGCCAGCAATGCAAAAGCTTAAAGAAAAGCTCGGTGCATCCATAGATAAACTTTAGATTTGCTCTAATATTAAGCAGTAGTCTTAGAGTGCAAATCCATTGCTGTTTTTATTTTGTAATCTGCACTTGTTTAAAGGAGTGTTTATTAATTTGTTC
>JAUXEQ010000101.1 GCA_030620455.1 bacterium
AATGTAATAGCTTATTATGTCGCTATTGGTGTTATTGATGAATATGAATTGGCAGTCTTAAAGAACTGTATATACTTATAAGAAGAACGTGGTACTTTGAAGACAAATGTGCTAATTCAATTGTGCAGTAACGATTATTCAGATATTTTACCATATATTACTCTCATCGAATATGATTCACTGAGATGGGAAGTTGTAGATACAATAATAACCGTAAAGTTTGGAGATGTCAGCTATGTTTATCATAAATAAATGTTACTCTGTACTAATTTTGTTTATTTTCCTCCAATGTTTCGCTCTTCCTACCCCACCACCAAATGAATTGTATGTATATCCACCCACAAATCTTACTGCAACTGATGAAGAAACTCACATTGCGTTGACATGGATTCATAGCATCGGTTCAAATTTCCCGGAAAGTCCAGTTGCGGGATATAGAATTTATCGAGGATTAATGTCTGGTAGAATGGGAGAAATTGCTGAAGTTCCATATGTTGATAACTATACAGACTTTGATGTTGTCCCCGGTAGAACATATTACTATCGTGTTGGTGCATTCACAATTGAAGGTCCTGGTTATCGTGAATATGGTATGATTAGCCCTTACTCAAATGAAGCATCAATTGCAAAAAGAGTTAATTGTCCATCCTTGTTATCCAGAAAAAGGCTTAAATTGTTTCCGTTTGAATTTGTTAACAATATTTTATCTCAAACTGTAATTGATTCAATTAATTCTGATATTATTCCTGTTCCAGAAGAACCCTTAAAAATTAATGGTAATTATAATCTTCAGATTAAAGAATTAGGTTACTCATCGGATTCGATTGATTATGTCCAATTTCTCCATGTTGATAGGGTGTCTGAAGTGTTTTCTGCAGTTGATTATCATAATAATTTCTTCTTGTATGATCCCATAACATTTTTATCACCAGTCTTAGCAATTGATCAGGATTCGAATGATATCACATATCTTATTACAGAAGATGACAACGAATGTTATAATTCCGATAGTGCGGGATATATGATAATAACTTTCGATCTTACACCTCATATACTTCATATTTCTTCAGCTTTAATAGATGCTAATGCGCTTGTTAAAAGGTTTGAAATGCAATGTATGTGTGTGGAGGTTAATGTAGATACAGAGTGGGTCGAAATTGGGAAATTACCTGCAAGAGCATTTCAATACAAAGAAT
This sequence comes from bacterium, assembly GCA_030620455.1. Taxonomy (GTDB): domain Bacteria; phylum UBP14; class UBA6098; order B30-G16; family B30-G16; genus JAUWMV01. The sequence goes on from JAUXEQ010000101.1 coordinate 1,197, forward strand.
TTGTTTCATTTTCGGTTCCTTCAAGTGATACAATATATGTAAAATTTGTATGGGACAATCATTATAAACTAGATTGTACAAAATTGTATCCCAATCCCACACTAATAGCTCCAGCCGAAATTCCATTGGTTTCGGCAGTTCACTCGAGTGGTGATACTGTATCAAATGCACTTCTTGCTCCAGATTCGGTTTATGTGCAAATAATGAGCGATGAATATATTGACCTGATGTTTGCTTCAATTGCAGAACCGGACTCCGGAATAATTCGTGACTATTATTTCCTCTCTTACGGTCACTATGAATACGACTCAGGTTATGGTGCTACGGGAGGTCGTGGAAGCGGATCCACAGTTTTGCCAATTCCTGCTCCATTTCTAGATCCCGATGTAATAACAGACCAAGAAGACGAACCATCCGAAGAGGAACACGATAACGGCAAACGAACTGCTGAGATAGACATGATTCCAAAGGTTACATCGCTTGACCAACCGAAGCCGAATCCGTTCAATGCCACGATAGACATACCTTTCGATGTCTCCGAGGAGCAGATAGTGCAAATAGCGATTTACGATATTTCAGGAATACTGATCGATATTCTTGCGGACAAAGAGTATGAAGTCGGCCGATATCATTTAATTTGGGACTGCTCGAGTTGGAATTCTGGTACATATTTTGTCAAAATGACCGCTGGCAATTACACAAATACGAAGCAGATTGTGTTGATAAAGTAGTGGAAACGTGAAATATAATTTTCGGGGGAAGTAAAAAACTTCCCCTTTTTGTTGCCTTTATGTGAATTTCACCTCAAATTACTATCGATGTCTAAATATTTAAAAATAACGGTGATAATTTTCATCTTCGGTACTATCAATGCCCAGCCAATACAGTTGATTCACTCCGACAGGTTGGAATCCCTCGATGGTGGTAACATTATTATTCTGACCGGTGCTGTGCATCTAAGACATCAGTCGAAGGAACTCCGTAGTCTTTATGCCCGATGGAACAAGCGAAGCAAGGAGATCATTTTTATCGATTCTGTGCAGATCGTGGATACCAATTATATTATTACTGCGGACAGAGTTAAGTATTATCGTCGCTCAGGTGACGGTGAGGCTAAAGGAAACATTTTTCTACTCACCTATGACAATAAACTTAAAGTATGGGGAAAAGTTGGTTATCTTGATGGTGCTCAGAAGCTTGTTAGGATTACCGTTGAACCGCATCTTATTTGGACCGACTCGTCCGGTTCGAGAATAGAACTGTGGTCGAAAGTTCTCTCACATTTTACCGAACAAAAAGTATCCATAGCCGTTGATTCGGTGCATGCAATTTTGTATCCCGAGGACTCGAGCAGTTCACCTATGGATATTGTTTGCGATTCTTTGGAGTTTTATGAAAAGGAAAACCTGGTTGTTTTATTTGGCAATGTTATAATAAAACAGGATTCGGTGTTGCTTAATGCATCCATGGCTCAATACTGGAGGGATGATGACAAAATCTTGTTTTCAGATGATGTAACAGTCGAAGATCCACTTTTGACCTTAGAAGCAGATACATTTATTGTATATCTTTCTGAAAACAAAATAAGCCATGCCGAAGCACTTTCACGACCTCGGGGCACATGGCACGACCCCGATGATTCTCTTGAACTCGCTCAGGACAGCAAATTTTCTGCAGAGAGAATGTTGTTCCGTTTTAAGGACGGCAAGATAAATCGTGCTGATTTAATTGTGCAGGCTTCAGTCGAGTATTGGCCTGCTCCTTCGGATTCTGCTACAATGGAGCATCATGTGGTCGCTGGGGATTCTCTTGCTGCAATTTTCTCGCAGGGGAAAATCGATTCTATTGAAATGTGGGGTGGTGTAGTTGGTGTAACGTATAGATTAGAGAAAAGTATAATGGATTCTATAGCATATAAAGGCGACATGATTTCGCTGTCCTCGGAGAAATTCATTCATCTGTATGCGTATAACGACCCAGCAGAGATTAAATATAAGGATTTCATGCTCACTGCAGGACAGATTCATTTAAACGGAGATAAAAAAATTCTGACCGCAACCTCGAATATGGTTTCAGATACTGTCATAGGCGAACCATTTATGAGAGATAGGGACGACACACTGAGAGCGGAGTCGGTTGTTTTTGATATAAATACTCGTCAAGGAAAGCTTTTCTATGGTAGTACGCAGTTCGAGAACGGCATTTTCAAAGGTTGGCAAGCGACTAAATCGTATGGCGATACATTCTATGTTGCCAATGCCAGATTTTCTTCGTGCGATTTTTGGCCACCGCAATATCTGTTCTATACTCCTCATCTCAAATTGATACCCAAGGATAAAGCGGTTGCGAGGTCTATAACGATGTATTTCGATAAACTTCCTGTTTTTTGGTTACCTTTTATGGTTTTCCCTGTCAAAAAAAGTCGGCATTCAGGTCTGCTGACAATGGATATTGGTAGATTTCAAAGCGGGGATCGATTTGTCCGGAATTTAGGATACTATTGGGCATCGAGCCAGTATTGGGATGCATCTCTGGCTTTGGACGTAGACGAGGAAAAAGGTCTTTTTCTTAAAACCAGGTTTAAGTATGCTCTTCGGTATAATCTTAACGGGCAGATTTACTATTCAAGAAAAATCACAGCTAAAAGGGATTGGTATACCGGAACAAAAAGGGAGAATCGTTGGGAGACCAGAATAAGTCATAATCAGAATCTTCCCAACAATGCTCGCGTCTTAGCAGAAATATTTATGGCAAGTGATGCAGAATATCTTGTGGAAACACATGCAATCCCAGAGACATCTATGAACAGGAAGAACCTAACATCAAGAATCGTTTATTCTCAGCCATTTACGATAGGTCAACTTAATTTATCATGGGTGCGCACACATAATCTCATTAATAACGAAAAAGTCATCGATTTCCCAGTTGCAACATTTAGAGGTCTTTCCATTCCTGTTTTCGGTAATGGGGATAACTGGTATAACGATCTTACTGGAAGATTCTCGAGTATTGTTAAAAATAAGACAAGGGAAAGCGACACATTAACGGTAAAAACTCTAAGCGGGAATGTTAAAGGCAATTTATCTCTTTCAGAGGATTTCGGAAATATTAACACAAAAATTTCAGCAGATATAGCAAAATATACCTCAGAATCGATTCACACACTCGAGGAACACACCGGAGCTAACTTTAAGGGTTCTCTTTCATTTTCGAAGTGGTTTGGCGATTACATAAATTTGTCACCTTCTATCTCAGCTGAGAATTATATTATCGACAAAGGTATCGATGGAACAATAAACCCATCTATAAGCAAATATTCCATTTCAGGAGCTGCAGCAACGGACATTTATGGTAATATTCCAATTAATATATCGAATGTAAAAATATTCCATCATGTAGTCTCACCTAATATCTCGATTTCATACTCGCCGGAGGTTAAAGATGCAGGAAACTTTTATTCTTTCGGAGGTCTTACAGCACCTTCTGGAGGCAAACATGCAAATTTAAACTTCTCATTAGAACAAAATTTTGGATTAAAACTCGCTGATACCTCTGGAACCCTTAGCCGACTATCATTATTCTCTACGACAAGTTCTGGATCATATAATTTCATTGTAGAGAACCGTAAATTCTCAGATATCTCAACCTCATTAAGTGCGCAACCTGCAAATTGGCTTTCGATAACTCTGGGCGCTATAAATTGTTTATATTCAAACTCATATGTGAGTTCACCCGATGGTCTATACCTAAAAAGCATTCAAGCCAATTCCAGAGCTAGGCTACCATTCACGATTCCATTCGATGACCCAAAGAGCGGCAACTTTCAAATTACTCATAACCTTTCAAAGGATATCGAAACCGGCGGTATTATTAATTGGATTAATGCAAATACGGAGTTGTATGTAACACCAAATTGGCAGATTAAATATAAAATTCGCTATGATATTGAAAACCAGAAAATAGTTTCGGACAGGATCGAGATATGGCGAGATCTGGCTTGCTGGGAGTTAACATTCATTTGGGTTCTTACTGGAAACCGAACTGGTTATTATTTGAGAGTCAATGTAAAGAAACTACCCGAAATAAAAATTGAGACCTCGACCGGCAGAATCCGGTAACGAAGAAATTTTTTTCTTTAACGCATATGATGCGAAGTATTAAGTACTCCTTTCAAAATTCGGAACAATGAGTGTTCTATATCATTGTAAAGCATTACTACTCATGACTGCGAAGCTTATTAATAAAATCTTCAGGCGTTTTGAGGTGGATAAAATCCTCAATTCTTGCGTTATGCGAGAAAATTTGAGCGATATTTGATAATAATGTCATATATTTTTTCTCGCCATCCTCAGGTGAGATTATTCCGAACACGATGGACACAGGTTCCAAGTCGAACGATTCGAAATCGACTGGGTTATGCAAGATTATGGATGCGATGTCAATTGAGTGAACGCACTTTCCGTTCGCATGCGGAATTGCTATTCCGTGACCTATTCCGGTGGTCATAGTTTTTTCACGATTTATCATACTTGTTCTTAAATCTTCCAGGTCGGCAACTGACGGAGATTTAGAAAAAAGCTGTATGATTTTTTCAATAATTTCCCACTTATCATTAGCTCTCACATCGAGCT
>JAUXEQ010000132.1 GCA_030620455.1 bacterium
CCACAATAGCACAATCAGCACCTCTAAGAGCAATATCTGGGTCGGTAGTGTATTCTATTTTATTGCCCAATTCGCTTTTAACTCCATCGATAGCTTTAGGGTCACAGGCTATAATATTTGTGGCTCCTCGATTTAACAACTTTTGTATTATTTTGAGAGATGGTGCTTCTCTTATATCGGAGGTTTCTGGTTTAAAGGACAATCCGAGTATGGCTATTCTCTTATCGCTTAGATCACCCAATTCCTTTGAAGCCAATTCTACTATATGATTAGCCTGAAGGTCATTTCTTTGCAATGCAGCTTCTATAAGCATCGGTTTTACGTCATTAGCATAAGAAAAATGCTTCAGTGCTTTAAGGTCCTTAGGTAAACACGCTCCACCGAAACCAGCGCCAACTTCAAGAAATTTCCTCCCGATCCTATTGTCCAATCCCACAGCATTCATTACATCGACGACATCCACGCCTGGGATCTTCTCGGCAAGTTCAGCCATTTCGTTTGCGAATGAAATTTTTATCGCCAGAAAAGCATTTGAACTATATTTAACTAATTCTGCAGATTCTGTGCTCATTGCAATGATCTTATCCGACGGAAAACCATCATAGAAATCTTTGAAAAACATTTTAAGGTAGCTCACAACTTTCCCATCATCAGAACCGATAACGATTCTGTCCGGCTTCATAAAATCGTCGACAGCATTACCCTCCCTGAGAAACTCAGGAACAAATGCGACTCCGAAATCAACTCCGTCTTTTAGACCGGAAATTCTCTCGATTGTTTTTTTTACAATATTATTTGTCGTTCCCGGTATTACGGTAGAACGAGTTACAATAATTGAATAATGATCGAGATTTTTGGCAATACCCTCAGCGGCTTTCGATACATAATCCAACATTATCTCTCCGTTTTCCATGGAAGGTGTTCCTACACTTATCAATATAAGGCTTGCATCCTGGAGCGCTTCATTTAGATCATTTGTAGCGGTTAAATTACCAGACATGACAGATTTTTTTAAAACATCGTTTAATTTAGGCTCATAAAACGGTGCGTGAGCAGCATTAATCTGTTCAATTTTTTTTCCATCTATATCATTACAGATTACTCTGTATTTTTTTGACAAACAAGCTGCATCCACGAGACCAACATAACCCGATCCTATCACAGCAATTTTTGGATCGACCATCGACTCTCCTTCCCGCTACTTACCTTATTAGATAAACCTTTTTCGAAATCGTTGAATTGCTAGTTGTCAACTTGACAAAATAGATTCCCGAAGACATTTGAGAACCAACATCATCTGTACCGTTCCAAATATAAAAACCTGTTAAGTCTTTTGTTTCATTACTGTGCAACAGTCTAACTTTGTGTCCAGAAATATCATAAATAGAAATTTCTAAGTAGTCCGATTCTGGTATTTCAAAGTAAATTTCTACGGCATTGTTAAATGGATTAGGTCGACATTCGAGAATAGCAACTTTTGAGGGAATTTTGGAGACTTCAATTTCAATCGTTGCGCTCTTTGAAAGCCAAGTATCTGTTGAAGAAACATCAATTTCCTCTTTGCCATCGATTAATGTAATTATTACGTCTTCAGGAATAGAGAATTTATCCCAAGTTAGTTGCGCACTGATTGGAACTTTTAGTAAGTATTTCCCATCTGGTTTAACATCTCTGCTTAATAAAAATTCACCACATTTAAAACCTGAAATCTCTGAATTGGCTTCAGGTGGTGGAGGTGGTAGAACTATATCAAAGTGATCCAATCCTCTTTTTGAGTTTGTTTGTTTCGCTAAAATAAACCGTTGCTCTCCCAGCATAATCTCGAATGAAAACTCGGGATCATAGTATTGAAACGATCTCTTCGGTCTGCCGTGCAGGAATAATTCGCAATCGTCTAAAGCCAGAATCCAATAACCCAATCCTATATAAATATCTGTCGAAACAGCTTTATATTCATAATCACCACAAGCGTCGAAATAGTATATGGAACCTACAATTAATCCCGAAGGAGATGACGAAATATCCGAAAGAGGGAATGAACCACTGCTTGAATAAGGAACTCCTATTAAATTCCAACCTCGATCTAAATCGATAAACATATCTGTGTATTTCGTACCAATCAGAAATGCGTTTGTTAGCTCGCCTACATATATCCAATAACCTTCGAAAGGATTGGCATCGTATACTATCTCATAACCTCTTAAATCTGAGTTATAATGGTATCCATAGTTTAAAGCATCGGGAACAAGGTCTAATATAGGAGTGGATGTTTTCGGTAAAATTGGGAAGCTTACTAAATTCCAACCGGGACATAGACTCATTGAATCTATGTGGAAATTTCCTCGGAAATATCTTATTTCAATATCTACTGTGTCTTTAACTATAATAACTGTATCAGATTTCATATCTATATTGAATTTGCCAGTGAAAGTCTCATAAGACAAGATCAACATACCCTCGGGCAATCCCCATGTGTGCCATGAAATTGTTAACGAGTCACCAAGAGCTATCGATATATACATTTTCCACGTAGCCATTGAATCTTCAACATTTCTCATATCTCGATTCAGTCGTGTAAGGAAAGGATCGGTTGTATCGATATTTACAAAATATAGGTCCATCCCGCCAAAACTTGGCACAGACGGCAGATCCACACCAGGATCGAAGCTATCTGAAGCTATTTCGGACATCCCAAAAGAGGCGCTTGTTGTGGGGAAATTTGTGGCTTTGAACACCATGTTAAGCATCCATCCAAATGGATCCGACCCAAGAATAATCACTCTTCCATTATGTGTGTTATATTCGATTGTTCCATGATTTAGTGATATATTGCCGAATTTAATGGTGGTATAGGATTCAAAGCTTATTATACGGAATCGTATTTTGAAAAGAACGCCCTTACTTAAAAGAAACGGACCAATGCCGCTTATCCTTGCTAATCCCGAGCTCAAAATCTCTATATCAGGATTGAACCAATCTTCCGTTAGCGTGCGATCGGTAATAATATCTATGGGTCTCAATACGGAATCGTTGTATTTTATTTCTATATCAAAATTGTTTATGTTTAGATTAGAAATATCGTCAATAGTCACAGGTATTTCCACAAAACCATCAGGTTCAACAATAGTATCTGGCAAGAATAGGTCTACGACCCTCACAGAAAAACACCAGGTTTTCGATGATGTGATATGGTTCGGACCGCATAGATCAGGTAGGATATCCGCAGCATCCCTAAGCGAAAGACAAAAAGTGTCCCAATCCTCAAATTGCATTATCCCGGCTTTATTAAAATCAAACCGAATCGTATCGTTGAAATATTCCAATGCAGGATCACTTACTCGATATGCAACACCATTAACAGAAAAATGAATTGAATTCGGATCGACCGCTCTCTCCTCATCCCATAATTCCAATGTAGCAATAAAAGGTTGGGTCGAAGTGAAAATGGTATCGTTAGGCGGATAAGCATCACCTATTTGTGGCGGTCCAAAATCTGTAATAAATTGCCCCGCAGCGGTATTCCCGATACAACCGTATGTGTCACTGAGAGCTAATATCCCAAAATCGTATAACTGATTATTATCCCACGAACTTGAAGGTTTAAATTTCAATAAAGAGTCACCTTGAATTGTCAATCTTGAATCAGAAAGGTTCAGCGTTTCGCTGTCAACGGTAAAAAGCAATTCCTCGATTGGATTTGCGTAAGAAATATTAAATAATAACTCCTGCCTTTTACACGATGACACAGCGCCAACAAAAGGTGATTTCAAATCAACATGTGGCTTGATAATGCTGGCAAGTTCAATTTTTCTGCATGCAATAAAGACCGAGTCTGTGGATGGCGAGGTTACTTTTACACAAATCGAATCACCCATTGTACCAACAGAATCGATGCATATTTTCCAATGTGTGGTAGCAGATTGACCGGAAAGAAGCCGATCTGGACTTAAGAAATTTACAGGTGAATATCCAGAATCGAGGGTCATACCATCAGGAAGAATTATCTCACCTTCAGTATTGTCTAATATAAAACTCAAACCATTAGTGAAGATAAGAAGAACTTCGAAAGGATTAGGGGCATAGTCACAGTCTTTCACCTTTGGAAATTCAGGGATTTGAAGAACTAATTCGCCTGGAATTTCCTCACCTAATCCATAATATGTGGAAACAATAAGTGTATCATGTGCATCGATTGGCTCGGGCCACCACCAGAGCAAAACTGCGGAATCGTGATATCTCTCATCCCAGTGATAATAACTATCGTTCCAACTATATCCGTATAAATCCATCCAATAACCTATTCCAAATCTTGTAGGTGGAACAGCATCATACCCGCACATAATCCCGAGAGCCACAAGTTGGTCGGGTGGACCCAAAGGTCCCAGTGGATCGGCATAAGCATACCAATAACATGGGAACGGAACAGGTTCCCCCGGTAAATTCCAATATTGTGCAGAAATACCACTTGTATAGCCGGCGGAAGTTGCGATTCGTGCACTGTCGTTTCTATCGATCATTGTGTCCAGAAAAAGCAAAACACCGATATTATGGCTCCGACTATCGTTATTAATAATCACATATTTAATAAAAACCGTACCGGTTGTATAATCTGGATATTCAAGATAAACCGGTTGAAGTATCTGCCGAACCTCGATATGTTTCTCCGGAATAATCCAAGTTCCGTATATATAGTTTGAATCAGGATTAGTGGGCCAATTTACTATGCTAAATCCGCTACTAACAACCATTGTTCCGTCCGCATGATCAGCACCAGAGGTATAATTTGGAGTGCGAGGAGTTCTGTAACTCTTTCCATCTACTCGAACAACTGTCCATGAAGACCAAGGAACAATAGTATCATAATCAGACCGTGTTTTCCCGTGGTTATACATAAGTCTCTTTCGAGCCAAAGAGTCGCTTGTGGTTATGTAAAATCTACCGCTATCCGGAGCCAGGAAAACTTGTATATAGTCGTTTTGAACGCTAATATTTCTTCGGGGAGTAATTTTGGAAGACATATTGCGATCCAAATCCACCAAAGCTTCTTTTAAGGATTCATTAGCCCAAGTTAA
>JAUXEQ010000195.1 GCA_030620455.1 bacterium
ATATACAAATCCAAAGTTAATGTATTTTAATTTTAACAAACCACCTCCGTAAATATAATTAGTGCCTTTGTATGAAACAACCCCACCGTAACCAGTGAAATTATAATTAAATTTCTTAGGTCTTTTACTCGGCAGATCGAAATCAAAAGAATTTGCAGGCAAAAGTTTATTATTTACAAGCTCAAAAATGTAATTGGCATCTTTTCGATTATCCCTAAGTTTTTCTATTGATTGTGTTATATATTTTCCATATGAGTAACAAGATTTTTCAGTCAGCCACACTGTTGTGTCGTTAATAGAAACAAACACGCTTCTTTTGCCTGCATATTTAATAATTACAGAGTCAGTTATAAATTTATAACATATGTTGTCAAATTTGCTTTTTTTATGAATTATAACTTCACCATTAAATACATAAAATATTCTCTGTTCTAAATCTACATTAAAACACGAGTTCTTTGAAAACTCCAATATTTGACCGGAGCATATCAATAGGAAAGCTTTGTCATTTCCTGTACAGATTGTTTTACACTCTGGGATTCCCGAATCCAACGATACAATTCCTCGGATTGTATCGAGAGAATCCGGCTTAATGAAAGCTGTTTCACCGTAAAGTAAAATCGGTGATGGAAATATATCGGAATTATTATAGCTGGAATGTTCATCCGAAGGAATCTGTGCAGATATAGTTAAATTCGAAAACAAAACAAACAAAAAAATGACGATATTTTGCAAGGAAATTACCTTTGTCTTTTGGCGTGAAATAATTGTCATTTCTAAAAATCCCCTCATTAAGAAGCTCATCGCTGGTAGCTATCAATCAGTATAACAAAAGCATTGGATAAGATATTTATTTCAACTTGCAACCTGAAAGTTCCGAATTATCAATTTATTAAGTGTAAATAAAATTTCAAATGCCAAATAAGAATTTTAAATCTGAACTGTTCTCTTTTTCTAACTAAATCAAATTCAACCAAAATTATTTCAATCGAGTGGATTGGATTTTTATTTGAAACGCAAATAAAAAAAGGACGGTTTCACTCCGTCCCTTTAAAATTGTTGATATTTGATCTATACAATTCAAAAATTTACTGCATACCCATGCGCTTTTTAGCTGCCTTAAGCTCCATAGGATCAGGAAACAAAATAACTTTCGCACTGACTCGAGGTCGCTCAATCATCCTCTTAAATCCTTTTTCAAAGTCCTCAAGAGTATACATATGCGTAATTACTGGAGAAGGATCAAATCTTCCAGATGCCAACAATGCACGATCTCGATACCAAGTATCAAAGATTTTCCTGCCACTAATACCATGGATCTGGCAAGATTTAAAAACAATCCCATTATTATAGTCGACAGGTAACGGCGATTCTGGGGCTATTCCAAATGCAGTAATTCTTCCAGCTTTGCGCACTCCAGCGAAACAATCGACAATAGAATCCTGACTTCCAACCATTTCCAATGCAATATCGACACCGTTTCCATCAGTATTATCCATAATGAATTCAAGCCTTTCTTCAGGAGTGGTTCGATTTGTATATAACTGAATGTCTGCACCCATTCTTCTTGCAATCTCCATATTGAAATCGTATTTCCCGAAATGGATAATTTTTGCTACACCAGCAGTTCTAGCAATTCCAATTGCGAAAAGTGAAATTGGACCGTCACCGGTTATAAGCATAGATTTCCCGAGAAGATCGTTATCGTAACCACAAACCGCAAAACAAGCGTTACCTAATGGCTCCTGAATCGTGGCAAATTCGGGAGGAATAGATTTATCATTAACCCAACAAACCGATTCGTGAACCATAAAATACTCGGCAAATGCACCATCTGTGTCTACGCCTAATATTCTCATGTGAGTTCCCACGTGAAATACTCCTAAAAGCGAGGTTAGATCACCCGGGTCGTATATGTGTGTTTCCGCAGAAATATAGTCACCGACTTTAATTCTTCTGCATTCGTTACCTATCTCAACAACTTCACCTGCAACCTCATGTCCCAGTGTTTGTGGTAGTGCCTTCGCTCCTATTCTACCTGCAGACCATGGATCCCATTTATAAATATGAACATCCGTTCCACATATAGCTGTCGCACGGACTTTGACTAACACCCAGTCTGGAAGAAGTTTTGGAATATCTACCTCGAGATATTCCGCACCAAGTTGCGGTTTGGTTTTAACAACAGCTTTCATTTTTCCCTGCATATAAGCCTCCTTCATAATAATTGAAACGCTCAAGTTGTCAATTTTCCACCATTTATCTGTAATATGAGCTTTTCTATCTCCTTTTTATCAGGTGCATCAGGATAGTTATTTATATACTTTCTTAACGATTCCACAGCTTTTTCATATTCAGCTTGTTTATAATAGGTAGCTGCTAATGCCAACCATGCCGAAACCAACTTTGGGGATAATTGCGTAGCCTTCCTTAGTTCATCCAAAGCTTCAAAACTATGTCCCCTTAAATAATAAATCGAACCTAAGTTCATATGAAACAATGCATTATTCGGTTCGATTTTTACAGCTTTTTCGAAATTCTCTGTAGCATCAGCGTATCGAGACCTCTTATAATTTGTCCATCCTAAGCCAAAATAACCCCACGCATTATTCTCGTTTAAATCGATCACCTTCTGGCAATATCTCTCTTGTTCTTCAAGGTCGTCGAGTAGTCGTCCGAAAAGATATATATAAGTGTCGTTACCCGGATTGCTTTTCATCAATTCCTTGTATTCCTTAAGTAAAGCCTTGGTCTCTCTATTTCGAGCTTGAATCCTCTGATATAGAATATGCGCTTCAACATATTCGTTATATTCTCTGATAGCTAAAAGAACTTCATCTTTAGCCAGCGGATATTGTCCATTTAAGAAATCTTCCAAAGCTTTGTTGTAATGAGGTATTGCGTTACTTAACTGCTTTTCTTTCGGGGTAGCAAAACAACCTTGACCACATAAAACAACAATACATGATATTACAATTATAATCAGCAGTGGTCTTACTTGTAAGTAATTATTTAAAAAGCTCAAATTGATGTAATATCTTTTCATACTCATATTATTGAATCACCATCCTAATTAAATATTAAAATATTTTACAAAGAATTCTAAAATTTCAAATACTTAACAATGAAAAACTAAATATTAACAGATAGTACTTCCAACAATAGTATATCTGTAAGCCATAAATTAATCACATGCTGTTCCACCCATAAATCTATATTGCTTAATTTCTTCCCTTGAAGGAAGATATGGTTTAATAAAATCTAACTTACTTCTTGCCAAACCACCCCAATCAGGATTGTTAATTACTCGACGATAGACTTTTGATGCCTTGAGAAATGTACATTTAACCTCCATATTAACTTCACCGGATTCTGGAATTTTGTCCATTGCTTGTGAGTAAATAATGTCACCTTCTACAATGTATATATAACCAAAATTGGGATCTATTTTCTTAGCTTTTGATATATAGTTTCGCGCACTATTATAACGTTTCATGTCTTTATAAGTGTTCGCAATATCACATAATAGTTTTACACTATTTGCATTGAGTTCCTCAGCTTTTTTAAACTGTGTCAATGCCTCTTTGAATTCCTTGTTGGCAGCTTTAACAAGACCTAAATACTGATAGCCTCTATAATCATCGGGATTGGTTTTAATATATTCATCGAGAATAGAAAGAGACCTATGAAATTTACCGCATTTAGCGCAATATTGCCCAAATTTTAAAAGATAATCCGGTTCCTCGGGTAATAACCTTACAAGTTTTCCAAAAGCCTTCATTGCATCTTCATTCTTGTTATATGCTACGTATATTTTAGATAAAAAATCCCATATATAAGCTTGATTTGAATCCACTATAACAGATTTTTCATACCAGATCATAGCTGAATCAAGTTTGCTTTGTCGAAGAAAAATTGAACCTATTGCATTAATACTCGTATAATTATTCGCATCGAGTGAAACAGCTCTCTGGAAATTAACAA
>JAUXEQ010000248.1 GCA_030620455.1 bacterium
ATATGCACACAGGGAAAGGTTTTTCATTTGATGAAACGCTCACTGCTTATCGAATGCCTGCATATCCATTTATTCTATCCAAGATATATGATTTGTCGGGAGTTAATCCCTTATGTGGAAGGATATACAATGCTCTTCTTGGAACTCTTGCAGTAGTCCTTGGTTACAAATTCATTAAAAAAAGACTGGGCAAACAAAAAGCATTAATTGGTGCAATTGCTATTGCTCTATTTCCAGAGCATATATTATTTACCAACGCGCTATGCCCAGAAATTTTATTCGCATCTTTGCTTATTCTCTGGCTACTGTTAACTGAACTTAATGGGTATTGGAAAATACTTTCCGGATTGTTAGCTGCCGCAATGGTTTATATAAAACCTGTTGCAATCCCAATCATGCTTCTGCCTTTGCTATGGGATTTAAAACGGTGGAAGATATGGTTGGCTTCCATTATAATTGTAATATTGTCGATAATTCCATGGGTTGCAAGAAACTACAAGCATTTCGATCATTATAGTTTGACCGATAATTTCTGGGTGAATATGTGGATTGGCAACGGAGCTTTAGCAGATGGTGGATATTTTGATCCAACAGATCCACCTAACAAAAGTGAATTTGCGCTTCAAGATTATTATAGAGATCGCTTCATTGAAGATTTCAAACGTGATCCTTTGCGTCCATTTGTGCTCATACCTGTAAAACTTGCACATTATGTAATACCTTCATTTACTGCTGTCTATTGGGGTCTTGCAGGAAATTTTTCAAATTCAACTCGTAAAATAATTGCAGCAATTTTGACAATCCTAAATATTGCTTTGGTTATTGCATTTATACTTAAAGTTTCTCAAAAAAAAGTTCCAGCTAAGATATTGTGGATCATCCTATATTTTTCGACTGTTCCGATTGTTTTTTTTGGAAATGATCGCTTTCGATTTCCAATTATATTGTTTATATTATTAAGTGTTATTACCGATTTGAAATCAAGGGAGGAAAGATGATATTGGTTTTTTTACTGACATTGAGTAGTGTATTATTCAGTGAAAGTATGATAGTAGATATAGAGTTTTCGGCTGATGATTTTTCAATCGAGCAAAAAGACGATTACTATCGAGTAAATATGGAAAGTGCGCTCGAATTGGGCTTTCCCGGAGAACCATGTATCCCAGCTATACCTATCAACATTCTGCTTCCACCCAATACTAAAGCAACAAATGTGCAAATATCGAATGTTGAATTTGAAACACTCGCAAATAAAATAAATCTCATTCCAGTACAACCTCAGATAATAAAATCCTGGCCAATTGATCGGGATATCCCATTTGTCGAACCAAATCCACAGATATATAGTTCAAATAATAGCTACCCAGAAAGCCCGATTATCTTCAGTGGAGCAGGGAACCTTTCTGGATACTCTATGGCTGGTGGTGTCCTTTATCCTATAATATATTATCCCGCAAGTGGTTATTTGAAATATGTTAAACAAGCGAAATTAACAATTGAATATGAAAAGTACAATGTTTTAAAACCAATCCGAAGAACTCCAAAAAGCCTTCGAATTATTGAGGATTTTGTAACTAATACTGTAATAAATCCATCTGAAATAGTTCTTTACGCAAAGCATTTCATCATAGATTCATTGGCATACGATTACCTAATTGTTTCTAAAGATCCCATATTATCAAGTTCTAAGATGGATAGACTAAGGTTAACGCTTCGAAGGCAAGGATGGAATGATACACTGCTAAATGTCTCCTTAATAACTGCAGCCGACTCTGGAGAGGATTTAGCAGCTAAAATCAGAAATAAAATCCGAGAAATATGGCAATCAAACGGAATAATAGCAGTTGTTCTCGCTGGAGATATGAATTTAGTATCGGAAAGAACAGCCTGGGCATTCGACTGTGAATATGGTGGGCATCTATATGAAAACTACATACCATGCGATCTATATTTCTCAGATCTCGACAGTAACTGGAACGCAAATGGCAACTCTATTTATGGTGAAATCGACGATGAAGTTGACCTCTATCCAGATGTATTTGTAGGTAGAATTTCTTCTAGTAATAAATCTAAATTCGATGGTTGGGTTGACAAATATGTCGAATATGTAGAAAATACTCCACCCGATTTCGCTACAAAGGCTCTTTTTCTGGGACAAATTCTGTGGAGATCGCCTTACACATCTGGTGGTGATTCGAAAAAAATAATCGCAGCAGAATCGCTGCCGTCACACTTCAACCTCGTTGGTCTTTATGAATCTGATAGCACAAACAATACAGATACTGCTTATGCAGAGCTTAATAATGGTTTTTCTGTATTAAATCATGACGGACATGCATGGACTGGTGCTATGGGTGTGGGATCGGGAGAGTATATAACTTCAACGCACGCCGACTTGCTATACAACGCTCCACGATGTGGTGTATTATATTCTATAGGTTGTTGGCCTGCGGCATTTGATTTTAGTTGTATCGCAGAACATTTTATCAACAATAGTAATGGTGGTCTGATAACTTTTGTTGGAAATTCTAGATACGGATGGGGTTCACCGGGAAATCCGGGGTACGGATACTCGGATATTTACGACCGCTTTTTCTGGAAATATATTTTCAACGGATTTCCCTCAGCAGGAGTTTCCTTAGCGGCAGTTAAAGCCAATTTTGTTCCATTGAGCAAATGGGAAAATGTATGGCGTTGGAAGATGTATGAAGTCAACGTTTTAGGCGAACCGATGGCGCCTATTTGGCAAGATGAACCAATCCCTTGGGATATTGTTTTACCTGAATCTATGCCTTCAACAGGTGGGTCCATTGTCTTCCCCTGTGACAATTGTGTCGCATCTGCCATTCAGGATGGAAAACTTTTAACAACAATAGAAGGTGAGCATTTTGTTAATTTAGACATTGTCCCAGATGGCATAAACCCCATTGAAATTTCAATTTCTGATCCAGCAGGATTTAAATTGCTACAGATAGATTCGATATTATTCGACGATGTTCCCTATATATCCATAATCTCATTGGAGCCCGAGTTTGCATTACCCGGTGATACTGTTCATGTAGAAATCCAAGCTATTAATTCAGGTTCTGAATGTTCTCTTCTGACTTTTAATCCCAATTGTGATGAATGCTCATTAATGTCGTATTTCATTTCGCCTAATAGTGCAATTACTGGAGATACTTTA
>JAUXEQ010000236.1 GCA_030620455.1 bacterium
GGAAAAATTGGTAGCAGACTGAAGTTTGATAAATACCATAACTGTGTGAGGAATTAGAGCACAATATTATATAAACAAATAATCAAAGGAAAACGCAGGCTTTTTTATACAATTAATTGTTTTAGTGTATTGACAACAAATTCCTGTTGATCGAATGTGATTTCTGGGTATAGTGGTAGACTTAAAGCTCTCGACGAAAGCAATTCTGCATTTGGAAAATCACCCTTTTTATAGCCAAGATGAGCATAAGCTGGTTGTTGATGAAGCGGAACCGGATAGTGAATGCCAGCTCCTATTCCGCGATTCTTCATTTCATCGAGAACTTCATCGCGATTATTAATCTGAATAACGAATAAATGATAAACATGCTTAATCTGCGGCATAACTTTCGGAAGTATAATGTTTTCAATATTCGAGAGCAATTCACAGTAATTCTTAGCCTTTTCTATACGCTTCTCTGTCCATTCCTGAATGTATTTCATTTTTACATTAAGCACAGCAGCCTGTAAACCGTCGAGTCTGCTGTTCAACCCTTCGAAGTCGTGAATATACTTTTTAGTTCTACCATGGTTACTGAGCATTTTTGCTCTAAAATAAAATTTCTCATTATTAGTAACAATAGCTCCAGCATCGCCATAAGCCCCAAGATTTTTCCCGGGATAAAAGCTAAAACATCCAATATGTCCAATCGATCCAGCACGATTCCCCTTGTATTCAGCACCATGAGCTTGTGCACTGTCCTCGACGACCCACAGATTGTATTTAACTGCTATTTCCATAATTTGATTCATGTCCGCCGGTTGACCGTACAGATGCACAGGAATAATCGCCTTTGTTTTTTCGGAAAGTGCCGATTCAATTTTATTTACATCCATATTATATGTCTGCGGATCGCAATCCACAAAAACTGGTTTAGCGCCAGTCATTCCAATTGCCTCTGCAGTAGCAATAAAAGTGTTTGTAGCAGTAATGACCTCATCTCCGAAACCAACATTCAATGTCCTTAATGCGATATAAAGTGCATCCGTCCCGTTTCCTACACCAAGAGCGTAACTTGTATTGCAGAATCGAGCGAAATTATCTTCGAATTTTGCTGCTTCCTCGCCACGGATGAATTGTGTAGAATTGAGAACTCTTTCAAAAGAAACGGCTATTTCATCTTTAATTAGCTCATACTGAGCTTTTAAGTCTACAAGAGGTATTTTCATTCGTATTCACTCCCAAAGTAAGGTTTTTCAATTAAATTATACGGACATTTAAGTTCTCTAACATCTTTGATAACTTTAGCAGGACAACCAGCCACAACCTTATACGCTGGGACATCCTTTGTAACGATTGCACCCGCTCCTACCAAGGAATATTTGCCGATAACAATATCCGGAAGCAGAGTTGAATTAGCACCGATCTTTGCACCAATCTTTATAGTAGCGCCTTTTAGACATTCCTTAGCTTTCGGGCATAACGGATGATATGCGTTGGTTAGAACGACATAAGGTCCTATCCAGCACCCATCCTCGAGTATGCTGAATTCAGGTATAAAAGCCTGAGAATGTATTCGTACTTTATTTCCAATTTTAACATGATGCTCGATTATCGAATGTGTCCCGATGCTGACATTGTAGCCAATTACGTTGTGTTCGCGTATCATAACATTATGCCCGGTTTGGAAATGTGCACCGATAGCATTGCCTGCGTATATTACAGTGTGTGAGCGGATAACTGCTTCATCGCCGATAACTGTTTCAATTTCACCCGGATCGAATCCCTTGGGAGGTACACCAATAATAACGTAATCCTGAATTATCACATTATGTCCCAATTTTACATTGGGAAAAATTTTATAATTACTGTTCATCTCTCGTTCCCAATCTGCTTTTCACTGGTCTAAATTTCAGGAATATTTCCTTACCTGTCTCGGCAGATTCGTAGATTGCGTTTACAATTTCCACAAATTTACGACCCTCTAATCCATCGATAAGACCGACCATATCATTTTGAAGACTTTTAACCACGTCCTTAAGAAATTGTGTGTGGTTCCAAGCAAAAACATCCGGATTTGATGCATATTTCTCAAATACTATCTCGTCCTCAGATTCTGGTTCGGCAAAGTTCCATATCTTTAATTCATTCATATAAAAACCACCAATTTCAACAGACCCCTTCTCGCCAAGAATGGATATCGAGCCCTCGAGGTCTTTGGGTCGAGTTGCAGTAGTAGCCTCGATTATGCCTAATGCGTCATTTTTGAATCTAACAATAACGGCAGCAGTATCCTCCGCTTCAATATCGACTAATTGAGTGGCATTCATTGCCATTACGCTGTCAACCTCACCCATCATCCAGAGCAACATATCTACGTGATGAGCAGCTTGATTAGCTAATACACCACCATCATTTTCCCAAGTTCCCCGCCACTCTTTTTGATCGTAATACTCCTGTGTCCTACGCCATCGAACACGAACTGTGCCCAAAACTAACCTTCCAAAACGACCATGTTCTATAGCATCTTTGAGTTTCTGAATGGGTACATTAAATCTATTCTGATGTACTACGAAAATTTTGTTGTTATATCTTCTGCAAGCCCTAAGCATTGCGTCGGCATCATCGATTCTGAGCGACATCGGTTTCTCGATAACAAAACTTTTCCCGAATTTCGCCAAATCAAGCATTGTTTTGGCATGGCTACCGGATGGAGTTAAAATTGTTAATACATCAAACTTCTCATTTTCTGCCATCTCGACTGGGTTACAATATGCTTTAACGCCATATTTATCTGCAACAATCTGCGCTTGATTCTTATTTATATCGCAAACTGCTGCAAGTTCCGCATCAGGTATTCGTTCTATGGACAGAAAGTGTTTTTTGGATACAGCGCCGCAACCAACTATCGCGAATCTAATCTTTTTATTCATAAGTATTATCCTATCGTAAATATTTTAATACTGATTTTTCACCACTTACCCGTATTCACAGTTCCCTGAATTAAAAAAATAAATTTGTCCTGTCAAATTATTTCGATCGCATAGGCGTTTAGAAACCATAAAAGAAAAAGATAAATTTTTACTTTTGATAAATTTAAAAATACTATTATTCAACTGATATGCTTGATAACCGCAAGGAAAATACTAAAAAACTTTTTAATTTTCAAAAAATCCTTGCTAATAATATACTTGAATTATTAAATGTTAAATAATAATTTTCCAAACATCAAATACATACTGGTCACTACAAGGGAGACTAAAACATGAAGTACAAATTGATAGCTGTACTTATCCTCATTGCGTTATTATTTCCAACGCAGGTATGGGCTGATTCAATTGAAAGTGAA
>JAUXEQ010000286.1 GCA_030620455.1 bacterium
CATGGGAATTCAATATGTGTATAAAATTTAAGGTTCAGTTTATCAGAATTATCCAATCCATAAAACCATACCTTAATCTCTAGAATCTCATCTAGAGCCTTAGCTGTATTAATATCAGATTTATCTCCAGGAGCACCAAAAGCTCGCAAAGTAACATCCAACTTATCTTTAGCAATGTTCTGAGCTAATAGTAAATGCTCTTTCTGATATTCGTATGGGGTTCCCAAAAATTCGTGGTATTCATGAGTATAACCGTGATTCCAGATTTCAAAATGTTCATCAGCTGCAATAGTTTTTAAGTACTCAAGGTAATTTGAATCACCTTTATCTAAAGAATTTCCAATCAAACCTATGCTAGCTTTAATATCAAGTTCACTTATGTATTCAATAAATTTTATCCAATTCGGAGCAATTCCAGATTCATATCTATCAAAAAACATCATATCATCCGCTTTAAGTATTATGTATTGTTTGAAAATCTCTATTTGAACTGAATCTGTATGTGGATTCATTTGTTGATCATATAATTTCACCTTAATAGTTGCAGTTCCTTTTTCTTGTGGTGCATAATAGATAGCTTCAGTTCCAGCGGATTTAATTTCACCGTTTTCGGTTGACCAAATACAACTACATCTCTCATAATTTGGAATATTAGACTTGATAATTATTCTGGATGAATCACTTACTCTGACTGAAACAGGTGATGAAATGGAAATTGTATACTCAATGTGGTTACTATTAATTGGTTCGGTTACACATCCAATAGATATTAAACATATTAACAGAATATATGTTGTTATTCCAAGAATTTTCATTAAATATTATTAAAAATTGAAATTGCCCATAAACTCACAAATATGAAACCCAAAGTAATTGGAATTTAAAGTAACATCGGCTCTATGACCCAAATCAAAGAAAAGTTCGCTTATTTGAAAATAAGGCAGATCTCATTCACACGCAATGTAAATATTTTCAAAAGTATCTATTAAATAAACTCTGACATTATTGTATTTAGAGGCGTTGGGATCAAAATCTGCTTGTTGGTTTATTTATTCCTTCGATTGCAAAATATTCTTATTGACGTTTACGTCAAGGGAAATTATTATTAATAATAAAAAATTTCTAATTGCTAAGAAGTTAAAATTAATTAGTTTAATAGGGGGTCGTAATAATACGTGTGTCAAAAACTAAAGAAATCAGAACTAATAGAATCTGAAAATCAAGCAGATAAACTTCTCGGGATTGGGGAAGTTGCCAAATTACTGAATACAACTACTCGAACTATAAGGTATTATGAGGAACTCGGAATGGTCTATCCTTTTCGAGTGGACTGTAAGGGTCCGAGACGCTATGACAGCCGACATATCGCGATTCTACGCTTTCATCTTCGTTGTCGCAAACTTGGAATTTCAATAAAAGAACTTACGGAGATTTCTCGATCATACTATCATGTGGATTGTAAACTCGGTGATAAATTAGTTCTTGAAACTCTTGATAAACATCTCGGAGAGGTGGAAAAGAAACTGGAAGTATTAGAGGAAATTAGGAAAGGTCTTTTGGATATGATTGAAT
This sequence comes from bacterium, assembly GCA_030620455.1. Taxonomy (GTDB): domain Bacteria; phylum UBP14; class UBA6098; order B30-G16; family B30-G16; genus JAUWMV01. The sequence continues at coordinate 1,573 of JAUXEQ010000286.1, forward strand.
ACGAGAAGGAAAATTCAGTTACTCAGGGCGGTCCTGCAGCACCTCCAAATCACCCAGCCAGAAAAAGAAGGCAAAAAAAGTAAGTAATTTTACATAACTCAATCATTAGAATCCTTCTTTGCGAAGTGAAGATTGCAGAAATTAGCTATATTTTTTTAATGTATAACCTTTCTCATTTAAAATCTTCTTTCAAGAATTATTGCTATCACTCGAAATCAGTTGACATGAGAATTTTGTAAATTTATTTTTGCTGGATGCTTTAAAAGCTTTTAGGAGGAATTAATGGCAAACAATGATATTTCGGACAATTCAAATGTCGTTCAGTCTAATGAAGTCTTGGTTACGGAACAAACCACCAGCAAACCGACTACTGTTCCAATTTTCATAATGGGAAAAAGATATCGAGTCCCAAGCACATTAACGATATTAAAAGCATTAGAATTCGCAGGCTACAGACTTCTCAGAGGTGTAGGATGCCGTGCAGGATTCTGTGGTGCATGTGCTACTGTTTATAAAACACCGGACTCTTACAAACTTAAGGTCGGGCTTGCATGTCAAACTGTTGTCGAACCGGAGATGTGGGTCACCGAGTTACCTTTCTTTCCTGCAGTCAAGAAAACCTATGATATAGAAAAAATTCCTGCAACAGCCGAAGCTGTTATGGCTATCTATCCGGAAATTGCAAGATGTGTGGCATGTAATTCCTGTACTAGAGTTTGTCCTCAGGATCTCGAGGTTATGGATATAATTCAGGAGACTCTGCATGGAAATCTAAAAAAAGCAGCTGAACTCTCATTCGATTGCGTTATGTGCGGTTTATGTGCAAGCCGATGTCCCGCGGAAATTATTCATTACAATGTAGCTATTCTCGTCAGACGTCTCTACAATAGGCATTTGGTGCCAAACTCGACTGAACTTGCTGTTCGTATCGAGGAACTGGCTGAGAATAAATATCAAAATGAAGTTGATCGTCTAAAAGAACTCGATGAGGAGCAGCTTAGGAAAATTTATTCGGTTCGACCACGCGAGGGAAGTCCTGGTATTGAACTGAAAACCAACAGAATATACTGGGATGACGAAATTATGAAGGGAAACGTTAAATAAATACCAGTAAGCATAATGTTAATGTTCCTAAATCTATAA
>JAUXEQ010000039.1 GCA_030620455.1 bacterium
CTGGACCGAATAAAGAGGTCAAAACAGATATTGCGGGGGGAGTTGTTGGGATTATTCTTGATGGACGGGGAAGACCTATTGTTTTACCTACCGAAAAGGATGATAGAATACAAAAGTTAAGAGAATGGTTCCTCGTTTTGGATCTTTATCCAGAATGGGTTTTCGATCGTTCTAGATGATAAAATTAATACAATTATCAAGTCATTTTTTATTAAATTTATTTAATGTTTTGAATTGTGGAGGAATTTCTATGAAAAAACAAACAAAGTATATTTTTACCAGCCAGGGAACAATGGAGGATAAACTATCTCTTTTCACACCACCGCTTAAAGGAATGACTAAATACGAAGTGGTTATTCTATTATCGAAAAGGGCACGTGAGATCAATCAACTTCGAATTGAACTTCAAAAAAAATACAAAGTTAACCTGGTAGAAAAGGAAAAACCTATTGTAATGGCATTAAAGGAATATTTAAACAATGAACTCGAACCGGTAGATAGCTATACTATAGAACTTTTTAAAGAAGAAAGTGAATAACTTTAACGATCTTCCGATTCTTCTGTGAAAAAGAATTTTGGAGGTTTTGTGAATTATATTGAAATAATTGAAGACCTCTGCGTAGGTTGTAATGCGTGCGTTCACTCGTGTCCTTTTGGTGTTATTAAAATTATAAATGATATAGCTATCATCGAGGAAGGTTGCACAGTCTGCGGTGCATGTTTAGATGCCTGTCCATACGATGCTATTGTCTCTAGAGCGGAACCTACCAAATCTAAACTAGTAGATATTAACGAATATTCCGGTGTGTGTGTTGTTGCAGAGCTCGAGCAAGGTAAGCCTGCAACAGTTGGATTTGAACTTCTTAGTGTTGGTAGAACTTTAGCAAATGCACGGGAGGTGGACCTTACTACAGTTATACTTGGTCATAATATCAAGGACTTAGCTGAATCGTATGTATATCGTGGTTCTGATAGAGTAATTGTTGTGGATTCAGAATATTTGAAAGATTTCAATGAGGAGAATTACTCGATCGTTCTCGAAAAGCTTGTCAAAAAATATCAGCCAGAAATTGTACTTTGTGGTGCTACAATATGGGGAAGGTCAGTTATTCCTCGACTCGCCGTAAAAATCAATACTGGACTAACTGCAGATTGTACTCAACTTGACATTGATCCTGAGACTGGTCTTCTAATGCAAACAAGACCTGCTTTTGGCGGCAATATTATGGCAACGATTTTATGCCCTAATACTAGACCTCAGATGGCTACAGTTCGACCGCGAGTAATGAAATCTCTTCCTGAAAAAATCGAAAGAAAAGGTGAAGTAATTGTTGAAGACCTTTCTGATATAAAATGGCCCAGAAAAAGAACCACAATTCTCAAAAGCATAGAAGAGCTCGGTGAGATGATAAATATTGCAGAAGCTGATGTTATTGTTTCTGGTGGTAGAGGACTCGACGGTCCGGAGGCTTTCGGGATGCTTTTTGAATTAGCGAAAATTTTTAATGGAGCAGTTGGAGCATCGAGGGCAGCAGTGGATGCTGGATGGATACCGTATGCTCATCAAGTGGGCCAAACTGGGAAAACCGTTTCACCTAAATTATATATTGCAATAGGAATTTCAGGAGCAATCCAACATCAGGTTGGAATGCAACCTTCTGAGGTTATTATTGCAATTAACAAAGATACTAACGCTCCAATTTTCGAATTGGCTGACTACGGATTCGTTGGGGATTTATTCGAGGTTGTTCCTTCTTTGATAAAAAAAATGAAGAAATGATTATATAGAGTATTCCTCAGATTTTGCAGCGTTTCGATATGTCGATCCTGATGGTAATGTATTAGAATTTGCTGGAAGACCGTAATTTGTATATCACCGTATAGAAAAAATTTACTCATGCAGGAGGTTCAAATGGAAAATCAAGAAGATTATATTGAAAATTATATTAAACACATACAAAAAACTGTTGACTGGCTCAATTTCCTATGCTTATTTTATCTTATAATATCGATTGCTACTTTAGTAATTTTTATAAGTGCCATTGTGGAATGGATACCTTTAGCTTATGCAGCGATAATATTACCTAGTTTCCTTTTTTCATGGTTAACTATTGCATCATTTAATGTTGTAAAAAAAGGTAAAAAGTTCATAAAAATAGAGGATAATATAACACTCGAGCGTTATTTAAAAAGTGTAGCATATCTTTTCAAACTGCATGGAGTGTTCACAATTATATTTGTTGTTTATTCTATTCTTGTTTTTTTCATTGCGTTTTATGATACTATATTTTGAATGAATATTTACCTCATTGTATTAATTTCACTGAAGATTCACTCAATAAAACAGAAATATATCATTGACATATTCCTTATTATTGCTTAATTATGATTAATATTTAAATTATTGGAAGAGTGACAACAAATTCCACACCTTCATGAACGTTATTGGCTTCCAATGTGCCGCCATGTGATTCAATTACACGTTTTGAGTAAAATAATCCCAAACCAGTTCCTTTACCTTTTGTACTAACATACGGTTTGAACAGATTTTCGATTAATGATTTCTCAATATGTTCACCGGTGTTAAAAAGTCTAATGATGAATTTATTTTTTGATTCCTCAATTGAAATATTAAATTTTCCGCCTTTAAAGGTCGCTTCAAAAGCATTTTTGGCTAGGTTTTCTAATGCTTGCCAAATTTTTTCACTATCTATTTTTATACTATTCAACGATGCAAGCTTATTCTCGAATTCAAACCCGATCTCATTGCCAATAGCGATATCATTACACCAAACGCAAAAATGCTCCATAAATTCCTTTATGTTTACTTGTTTTCTAATAGGAGATATGTTGCCTGCAATCGCAATGAATTCCCGAACAATTTTATCAACACGTTTGCCCTCTGATAAACCAACCTGAATAATTCTATTGAAATCCTCAGGATTTTCCGAAGGAATGAATTCAACCATCAAACGTTGAAGAGAAATTGAAATTGCATTAAGTGGATTTCGTATTTGATGTGCTACCGAGGCTGCAACCTCTCCAAGTGACCTTAAATGAAGAAGACGATCATGCTCTTGCCGGAGTTGGAACATTCGGTTTGAAATCGTAAAAAGCATCATTGTAGTTATAACAGTTAAAAGTGCTAATATTATACCAAGACCAAGTATAAGTTTCATAACACTGAAAACTTCTCTATATTCCGATAAAGGTAATCCAATCCTCAATACACCTGAGAACTCCCCGAGCTTTGGGAAAGGATATACAAGTTCCAAGACTTTTTCTCCTTGAAATGTTATTCTACGGCTTGCAGAAACTTTTTCGGTTGTAACCTTTAAAAGAAATGGATCCGAGCGGATAGAAGTCATTCGTTTTATATCCTTAGAACTAACAATTATACCTGCTGTATCTTGAAGAAGTATATATCGCACCGATGGGGTTTCAGCAAGCTGTCTTGCCAGTTTTCCAATTCCGACATCATGAGTTATCGGAGGGGGGATAAAAAGAACACTGATTTGTTTCGATTTAAATATAACAGCTCCGTATGGTCCTGTTGCTGGTGGAAAATCCGGATCGAGACCGAAGAAAAATATTTCACCTTCTTTTGAAGAATTGGAAATAAGTTGAGGAAGTTCCCTGAGAAAATTCTCTTCCTCTGGAGTGGTTAGACCTCTAATTTCCTTTATTTGACCGTTGTAATCGATTATGGCTGTGCTTTTTACAAAATGTGGGTATTTTTCATATACCTCTTCTGGAGACGTTTCGCTAAGCATTTGAATAAGTCTCATTCGCCATTGACTAATATCGAATTTCTGCGCAGTGTGAATCTGTCTTGCACCCTCTATGAAAATATTAGCTAGTGAAATGGCGTCTTTCTCAACCATAAATAGCGCAGATTTACGGCTCCTTTGTACTGAATAGTGAGTTGTTATAGCCGCAATTAATAATGCTATCCCAAGGCTTATTAATACAATTGTGCGAAGTTTATAAAGCATTATACATACTCAGAAGCGATATCAGATCTATAAAAAACTTTTTCAAAATCTATTCGATTCACTGTTGCATAAGAATTCTCTGTGGCAAGCTTATAAGTATTGCCTAATCCCACAACATTTAATACTCTTCCACCGTTTGTAATTATTGCATTACCACGTCTGGCTGTTCCTGCATGGAAAATTAAAGCCTTGTCTTTTATGGCTTTATCAAGATTATTAAGTCCTTCAATCGTATATCCTTTTCTATATCTTTTCGGATAACCACCAGAAGCAATAACTACACAGACAGCTTTTTTGTTATTCCATTCAATATCGGCTTCAAGAATTCTTCCTTCTAAAGCGTAAAGTATAAGTTCAAGAAGATCAGATTTCATAATCGGAAAAATAACTTGTGTTTCAGGATCGCCGAATCTACAATTGAATTCCAAGACTTTTGGTCCGTTTTTTGTCAACATAATGCCTGCGTATAATATTCCCTTAAATGGTGTTCCCATATATCTCAATCCATCTACAGTAGGTTTGAGGATATTATTTACAATTTCATTAAGAAGTTGCTCATCTATTTTAGGATGCGGTGCTATAGCTCCCATTCCACCTGTGTTAGATCCTTCATTTCCGTCGAGTGCTCTTTTATAATCCTGAGATGGTTGAAAAGGTATTAGGTTTTCTCCATCTGTGATAGCTAAAACAGAGGCTTCAACGCCCTCGAGAAATTCCTCGATAATCACCCTTTTACCAGCATCACCCCAGGTTCGTTCGATCATCATATGGACAACTGCATCACGAGCTTCATCAATGTTATGAGCCACAACCGAGCCTTTTCCTCCTGCTAAGCCATCAGTCTTTATTACTATTGGGAAATCTTTTTCTTCAAGAAAATGAATTGCTTCCTCAGCATCAGAAAACACGAGGAAACTTGCTGTGGGAATATGAAACTTATACATAAATTCCTTTGAAAAAACCTTACTAGATTCAATTTTGGCAGCTTTTTGTGATGGACCAAATACATTCAATCCTCGTTTTGAAAAGCTGTCAACGATACCATTTGCAAGAGGTATTTCGGGACCTACAATTGTCAAATCAATGGAATTACGTTCTGCAAAGCTTGCCAGACATCTTATATCTTCAGCGTCGATATCCACAGTTTTGGCAATTTTAGAAATTCCTGCATTACCAGGAGCAACGAATAACTCATTTATATACGGACTTTGATTTATCTTCCAAGTCAAGGCGTGTTCTCGACCGCCACCTCCAACTATCAAAACTTTCATAAAACCCCTTTCTTATTCTCTAAGAATATCTAACTTACTTAACTGTTTTTAGCAATAACAAATTCAGAAAAAATAAAGTAAAACACAACAATTTATATCTTGACTTTAGCAATTTGATTTTTAATTATATCGAATGTTAATGTATATTTTTATCAACTACTTACATCGGGGGTCAATATGCATAAAAAATTATTCATTCCAGGTCCAACAGAGGTTCTCGAGGATGTTCTTGAAAAACTAACTACTCCCCAAATAGGGCATAGAACCAAAGAATTCTCTGAACTTTTTTCTTCAGTAGTTTCAAAACTAAAGAAACTTCTTTTTACCGAGAATAATGTTATTCTATCAACAAGTTCAGGGTCAGGACTAATGGAAGCTGCGGTTCGCAATTTTATTAAAAGAAAAGCTCTTTCTACTCATTGTGGTGCTTTTTCAGAAAGATGGGGAAAGATTGCCCAATCTAATGGAAAAGAAATAGACACAATTCAAGTAGATTGGGGTAAACACATCCCCACTGAAGAAATTGATAAGGCACTTGCTACAGGTAAATACGATACTCTTTTGTATACTCATAATGAAACATCCACAGGTGTTATGAATCCTATATCTGAAGTTACTGAAATAATGAAAAAATACCCAGAAGTAGTATGGTGTGTTGATGCTGTTAGTTCAATGTGTGGATATATGTTTAAGGTTGATGAGCTTGGTGTAGACTTTATTTTAGCAAGTTCACAAAAATCTTTCGCTTTACCTTCCGGATTTGCAATTGCTACTGTTAGTGAAAAGGCTATTGAAAGAGCAAAAACTGTTGAGAATAGAGGATTCTATTTTGACATAATGGTTTTTCTTAAATATATCGATAGAAACCAAACTCCAACAACTCCTGCAATTCCACATTTATTTGCGCTTAACTATCAATTGGATAAAATTCTTGCTGAAGGAATGGAGAACCGACAGAATAGATTGCAGCAGATGGCTGAATACACAAGGAATTGGGTAAGGAAATATTTCGCATTATTTGCTGAAAGTGGTTATGAATCTCTAACTCTAACCGCAATAACAAACACAAGAGGTATTTCAGTTGCTGATCTTAATAAGGAACTTGCTAATGTTGGGAAAATGATTTCCAATGGTTATGGTAAGCTTAAAGAAAAAAGCTTTAGAATTGCTCATATGGGTGATCTAACTTTAGATGACATTAAAGAGTTGTTAAATGATATTGAAAAAATATTAGGGTTGTAGATTATGGAAAGGGATATCAAAGACAATTTTTCTGTAAGGGAAAAAATATACAGAGCTGCTGTTGAGTTGTTTGCTAGAAAAGGATATTCTGGTACTACAATACGCAATATTGTACAGAAGGCTGAAGTAACTCAGCCTATGGTCTATTATTATTACGGGAATAAAGAACAACTTTTTACATCTTGTATTAAGGAATTGTATAACCAACTTACAACGGTATACCAAAAAATTGATCCCGAACTCCCTTTTGACATTCTTTTGAAAAAGATGCTAATTTCAGGCAAAGAAAAATTTGCTGATTTCCCTGAAGGACTATTTCTTATGGCTAGATTTGCATATTCACCCGATGAATTCCCTAGAATGATCGACATAATTCATGTTTTTTCTACGCCGTTAGACCTTTTGATTTCCGCAATTCAAAAAGCTAAGAACAAAGGTGAAATTGTAGATTACGTGTCCCCACAGTTGTTTAGTTTTGCATTATTTGGAACTTTAGGATTCTTGGCTACAGTTCACTTTATGAAAGATCGATTTGAAATTTTCAAGTCGATGGATATTGATGTTTCAATCGATGAGATCGTGAAATTGTTTGCTTACGGAGTTTTAAAAAAATAGGAGTAATTATGGCAAAAATATTAGTTTGTGACAAGATTTCCTCAGAAGCGGTGGATAAACTTAAATCCCTGGGGCACAACGTGGACGTAAAGATAGGAATGACCCCTGAGGAACTAACATCAACAATACCATCTTTCGACGCTATGATTGTACGTAGTGCTACCAAAGTTCGCAAGCCTATCATAGACTCTGCAGAAAATTTGAAAGTGATTATTAGAGGTGGCGTAGGTATAGATAACATTGATTATGAATATGCACGTTCAAAGGGAATACAGGTTCGAAATACACCATCAGCCTCGTCTCCTTCTGTGGCAGAAATGGCTATTGGACATATGTTTTCAGTATACAGAAACATTGCATCTGCCAATTGGAGGATGCAAAAGGGTGACAAGTTTAAAGTTATTAAAAAGGAAAGTCAGGGTAAAGAACTTGCGAACAAAATCCTTGGGATTATTGGTATTGGTAGAATTGGACATGAATTAGCAAAAAGAGCTCTTGGATTAGGCATGACTGTGATTTCATACGATGCTTATATCGACGATCCAGGAATGCCAAACGTTAAAATGGTTTCTATGGATGAATTGTTAACTAATTCCGACATTATATCTTTGCATGTTCCAAGTATGGATAAACGTGTTATTGGTAAGGAAGAAATTGGTAAAATGAAAGAAGGTGTCGTCATTATCAATACTTCCCGCGGAGGTTCCGTCGATGAGGATGCATTATTAGCAGCATTAAATTCTGAAAAAGTTCTCGGTGCAGGAATTGATGTATTTATAGGTGAACCGGAACCTAAACCTGAATTGATAAATCATCCAAAAGTTACTGTAACACCTCATTTAGGCGCATCGACTAAAGAAGCGCAAGCGAGAATAGGTGAGGAAATTGCTTCTATTATTCAAGAGGTGTTTTCCTAATTGGATGGAATTATGTAAAAACTAATTCTATTCCGCAACAAATCTTGCTATTCTTTTGGCAGGGGATAAAACCCCTGCCTTATTTTTTGATTTTCCAAAAAGTGAAATTTTTGTGATTCTTAGACAACAAAAACCTAAAAAAAGGGGGAGTGGCTTTCCCCCTTATTTAACTCAATCTAAATATCGAGTTATTTTTTCTCTTTCTTTGCCCAGCTATAATCCATTTCAGAGAGCTGCTTGTAATAATTCCACCGACGATCTACATCGTATTGTGCCAATTTAGCAAGCATTTTTGCTCTTTCCGGTTCCATCTTTGTTAGAACTAAATATCGGTTTTCATTATATATATAGTCTGTAATTGGAATTGAAGGAGCCTTGCTGTCAATCTGTAAAGGATTTAATCCTTGATCGGTTCTTGTTGGATCATATCTATAAAGCAACCAATGACCGGAATTTACAGCTTTTTTCTGCTCCTCCAACTGTTTAGACATATTGATTCCGTGAGCAATACACGGCGTATAACATATGACAACTGAAGGTCCTTGATAATTCTCAGCCTCAATCATAGCCTTGACAGCCTGCCCCGGATTTGCACCTATCGATATCTGAGTTACATATACATATCCGTAACTTTGCATCATCATACCTAGGTCCTTTTTGGGCATGCTCTTTCCAGCGTATGCAAATTTTGCTGTACTTCCTCGAGAAGTTGCTTTTGATGCTTGGCCTCCTGTATTTGAATATACTTCTGTATCAAGAATTAGAACATTCACATTCTTTCCAGAAGCCATAACATGATCTAATCCTCCGTAACCTATATCATAAGCCCATCCATCACCACCTAAAGCCCAAACTGATTTATTAACTAGAAAATCTGCAAGAGATACTAAATGAGGATCGTTATTCTTATTAGCAAGTTCCTTTACTTTTGAAACATATCCACGTAATTTAGAAATTCCTTCTTCGGTAGATTGATCTGCTTGGAGGATATCCTTCTTAAGGTTTTCAGTAATAAAATTCGCTTTTTCTAAAGCTTCCTTTGCTTCTTGCTGCAGTCTATCGCAAGTAAGCCTGAATCCCATGGCTATTTCAGCATTATCTTCGAACAAGCTATTTGTCCAAGCAGGACCTAATCCGTTGATATTCTTGCAATAAGGAGTTGTTGGAAGATTACCTCCGTATATACTAGAACATCCAGTTGCATTAGAGATCAGCGCTCTATCACCAAAGAGTTGTGTTAATAGTTTCACATAAGGAGTTTCTCCGCATCCTGAACATGCACCACTAAATTCAAATAATGGTCTGCATAACTGACTACCTTTAACTGTTGCTTTATTAAACAGCGTTGGATCGGTTTCCGGTAAATTGAGGAAGAAATTCCAGTTCTTTACCTCAGACTCTCGAAGCTCTAATTGACTTTGAAAATTTAAGGCTTTATGCTCAGGATCCTTTTTATCCTTTGCAGGGCATACAGCAATACAAAGTCCACATCCCGTACAGTCTTCGGGTGAATTTTGAATTGTACACTTCATACCTTGAAACGCCTTTGTTTTTGCGTCGATACTCTTAAAAGTTTCTGGAGCACCTTCGAGGTATTTGGGATCGTATATTTTCATTCTTATTGCAGCATGTGAACATACGATACTACATAAACCACATTGAATGCAGATTTCTGGGTCCCAAACAGGTATTTCAACAGCAACGTTTCTTTTTTCGTACTGCGTTGTACCTGTTAGCCACTGACCGTTTGCAGGCATCTGAGAAACTTTGACATTATCACCATCGAGTCGAATTATCTTCGCTGTTACTTCCTTA
>JAUXEQ010000201.1 GCA_030620455.1 bacterium
ATTCCTTTTTATATCCATTGTAGGATTATTAACTGCATGGTTCGATAGGAAAATTACTGCAAGAATTCAATGGCGAAAAGGACCTCCAATTCCGCAGAATTTTCGAGATATTTTTAAGCTGATGATTAAAGAAGTAGTAATACCTGATACTGCAAATCCTACGGTTTTCCTTTTGGCACCAGCAATAGCTCTTGCCACAGCTATTCTTGCCGCGACGATGCTTGGCGTTGTTAATATGAGTTATGAAGTTTCATTTGTTGGTGATTTTATCGTATTCTGGTATATACTCACAATTCCATCTATAATGATAATTTTAGGAGCTTCCGCATCAGGTAATCCAATGTCCTCAATTGGCGCTTCAAGAGAAATCAACCAGTTATTTGCATATGAATTACCTCTTGTCATAGCAATTTCTACTGTTCTTTTTAAAGTTGGCTCTATTGGGTTCGGTGATATTCTTGGATATCAGGCGATAAATGGACCATTTCTATATTCAATTTCTGGGGTTATTTCATTTATTGTTGTCCTTTTATGCATTCAGGCGAAATTAGGGCTTGTTCCTTTTGATGCTCCTGAAGCTGAGACAGAACTTGGAGCTGGAATATTCATGGAGTATTCCGGTGTTGCTTTGGGTGCATTTAAACTAACTAAAGCAATTTTGCTATATACAACTCCAATTTTTCTTATTACAATTTTCTGGGGTGGCGTAAAAGTTAGCGGATTAGGAATTTTGTGGGTTATTCTCAAATATACTCTCATTGTATTATTGCTGACATTAATCCGAAATACAAATCCCCGACTTAGAATCGATCAATCTATCCGGTTTTTCTGGGGAACAATGACAATGTTATCGATTATAGCATTTATACTTACGTTGTTTGGATTATAAGATACTTTAAGGAGAAAGAATATGCCTCTTGGATTAAGTTCACTTAAAAAGTCAATCTGGATTTATCATATGGCATGCTCACCATGCAATAATTGTGATATTGAAATACTCGATTTACTAACGCCAAGATTTGACGTCGAAAGATTCGGAGTCGTGCTTGTCGGTAGTGTACGACACGCAGATGCGTTGCTTTGTACTGGTATGGTCAATCGGCAGATAAAACCTAGACTTCAGGAAGCGTATCTTCAAGCTTCTAAACCATGTATTGTCTTAGCCATTGGATCTTGCGCAATTAATGGGAATATTTTTCGCAAAAGTTATAACATGGCTGGACCTGTTGATAGAGCTATAAAGGAAGTCGATCCTAATGCAATTATTGTTTATGTACCGGGATGTCCTCCTAAACCTGAAGCAATGATTTCTAGTGTTGTAAAGGCAATAGGATTTTTGGACACTCTTAAAGCGAAAGCAAAATAAGGGGAACTTAATGTTTGATAAGCCAATAATAGATGTTCTAAAAGAAAAATTAGGGGATAGGATAAAAGACATTTCCCAACCGCGAGAGAGACGTATTTACTTGTTTGTCGATGGCAAGGATATACAGGATGCTGCACGAATTATTTTTTTTGATATGAAAAGCAGATTATGTACTGCAACAGCAATCGATACGCGACTAGGAGTTGAAATTATATATCATTTTTTCATCGATGAGGATGGAATGATGATTAATCTTAAAACTGTAGCTCCGAGACCTGACCTTATAATTAAATCAGTTGCTGCAGTATTTGTTGCTGCTGAATGGATAGAAAGGGAAATGGCAGAACTATTCGGTGTAACGTTTGAGGGTCATCCAGATCCGCGAAGACTACTTTTAGCGGATGATTTTCCTAAGTGTATTTATCCTTATAGGAATGATTATCCTCAAAGTAAGATTGAGGGATTCGAGGCTTTTCCTATTGATTCACCCGACAAGGATAACACAAATGATCTGTGATTTTATGATTGGATTTGAAACAAGTGAACTTTTGATATATTGAGTAATATTTCTATTTATGTAATTAAAAATACAATTAGAATTGTGCTTGGAGAATAATAAGGAGTTGCTGCTATGAAGGAGACAATTATACCAATTGGACCTTTTCATCCGTTGCTCGAGGAGCCGGAGCTTTTTACGTTGAGAGTTGAGGGAGAAACTGTAATAGATGTTGATGTAAAAATTGGCTGGAATCATAGGGGAATAGAAAAATTAGCACAGGGACTAACATGGGACCAGGTTCCATATTTGGTTGAACGAATCTGTGGAATTTGTTCTACTAGTCATCCATATGCTTGTGTATTAGCTATGGAAGAAATATTAGATATTAAAGCTCCACTTCGTGCTCAATATATTAGGAGTACTGTAGGCGAATTAGAGAGAATTCACAGCCATTTGCTATGGTTAGGCTTGGCAGGACACTTTGTCGGTTATAACACTGTTTTTATGTGGGCATGGAAATATAGGGAGTTTGTTCTAGATTCATTAGAACATCTTACCGGAAACAGAAATCATTATGCTATGTTTAAAGCAGGGGGTGTCAGACGAGATTTCTCTCAGAAAGCAATGGATTTCACTATGAAAAGTATGGATGGTGTCGAAAAGGCTTTGAAAATGTTTCTTGGTGTTGTTTCTGATGATCCTGTTTTAAAAAAGAGGCTCGTAGGTGTTGGAATTCTAACTTACGAGGATGCAATTCTTTATTCTGCCACAGGACCAACTTCCAGACCTTCTGGTGTTGACCATGATGTTAGACGTGATGAACCATTCGATGCATATGACAAGGTTGATTGGGATGTTGTTGTGCTTAAGGAAGGGGATGTTTTTGCTAAGGCTGCCTGTAGAATTCTCGAATGTATAGAATCGGTAAAAATTATTAGGCAATGTATAGAAAACATGCCCGAAGGTGAAATCGATGCAGGAGTAACAGATATTCCACCTGGTGAGGGATGCGGTCATTATGAAGCACCACGAGGAGAGGTTTTTCATTATATGAGATCTGATGGAACTGGATATCCTATTCGTCACAAAATTCGAGCTCCAACTTTTAATAATTTGCCTACATTCAAGGCTACATGTCCGGGAGCACATATCGCTGATGTAGCATTGATAACCGCTGCTATCGATCCATGTTATTGCTGTACAGAAAGGGTTGGAGTTGTGGATAATACCGGTAATAAATCTGTTTTAACTCAGGATGATCTAACGAAACTTTCAATTGATAGAACATTTGCGATTAGAAGGGATCTGGGTAAATTAACCTGGGACCCATATTCTAAACTGATTTGAGGAATTAGAATTAGAACTAGGAATAGTTTGAAAGAATTGGACGTTCATATAGAAAGGGATTATAAGAAATTCTTTATCACTGTTGATTGTATAGATATTTAAAAGAAAAAGGAAAAAACCAAATAGAGGAACCGGAATATGGAAAGGTTGCTTTTACAATCGATTTGGATACCTGCTGTTGGAGGAATAATCTGTCTTATACTTGTGAGAGTCAGAGGTGCAATCGCTGAAACACTTTTAGATACTATAAGGAAAATTATTTCTCTTATTGTGACTATTTATTCCCTATACTTAGGAATTATTCTTTTCCAAAATCCTGATATTGTAGTTAATCTTGGTATTCTGGATCTTGGATCTTTATCAACAAATATATTACTTATCGCTAAACCTTTTAGCGGTTTAATGTTAATTTTTGCAGGTCTTTTTGCTTTGATGAATATTATCTTTTCGTGGCCATTTCGAGCAAAAAGTAATCATAACAATTGGTACTACGGATTATCTCTTTTGACTCTCTCTGCAGCCAATGCGGTTTTTCTTGCTGCTGATCTTTTCACTCTTACTGTAGCTTGGGAACTCTCTACATTGTTTCTTTTTGGTTTAATTGCACTTGGTGATAATAAAGATACACAATTAGCAGCTGGTAAA
>JAUXEQ010000217.1 GCA_030620455.1 bacterium
GAAATAATTCTATTATAATAAATTGGTTTTAAATATTGTTAGATAGGTTCACTTGAAAGCTCTGTAGTATTAGATTTATTTAGCTTATGAAAATTCGGCTTCGATTATGTTATTAATGCTCCTTTTCGACAACTTTAGCAATATCAGCAAGGGTTTGATCCGATTTCAATGCTATTAATTTTACTCCTTGTGTTGAGCGTCCTATGATAGAAACTTCACTAACAGCAATCCTTATAAGTACACCACTTGAATTAACCAATACAAATCCATCATCCTTATTAACTTCGATTGCACCGATTACATATCCTGTTTTAGGGGTTACTTTCATTGATATAATACCTAAACCACCGCGTTTTTGAATGCGAAAATCTTTTGAAAATGTTCGTTTGCCATAACCGTTTTCAGAAGCAAAAAGGATAGCACTATCTGGATGTGTGATGCCAACCATGGCAACAATTTCGTCTTCAGGGCGAAGTCTTATTCCTCTGACTCCCCTAGCATTTCGCCCCATTCGTCTAACATCTTTTGCAGAAAAAGTAATTGATTTCCCTAATTTGGTGGCAAGGAAAATGTTCTGGTTTTCATTTACTATTTCGCAGCAAATGAGTTTGTCATTTTCTTGAACTGCAATGGCTTTTATGCCTGTTCTCCGAACATTTGAGAAAGCACATAAAGATGTTCGTTTTACATATCCCTTTTTCGAGACAAAGAAGATATCTCGATCTTCCTCAAAATCTCTCATCGAAATAATAGATGCTATGGAATCTTTTCGATCGAGCTTTAGGAGATTAATAATTGCTGTTCCTTTAGTGTATCTGCCGACTTCTGCAATTTCATACAATTTAAGCGAATATGCTTTTCCTCGTTTAGTAAAAAAGAGCATTGTATCATGACCGCTTCCCACAAAAAGATTCGAAACAAAATCCTCTTCTTTTGTTTTCATTGCGGTGATGCCTTTCCCTCCACGACGTTGAGACCTGTATGCGGACATCGGTGTTCGTTTTATGTATCCACCTCGGGATACAGATATAACCATTTCATCGTCAGCTATAATATCTTCAATTCCAATTTCCGCATCGTAGTATACAATCTCGGTTCTACGATCGTCGCTGAATTCATCTCGGATCTTTTTTAGTTCCTCGGCAATTATTTCTAATACTCTCTCTGGTTTATCTAAGATGCCTTTAAGATCGACAATATGTTTCTTCAACTCATTAAGCTCATCGATTATTTTTGATTGTTCTAATGAAGTTAATCTGGCAAGTCTCATATCGAGTATGGCTTGTGTTTGAATTTCTGTTAATAATAGCTTTTTCGATAGAGCTTGTTTGGCGATAAGAGTATTTTTACTACTTCGAATTATAGATACGACTAGATCAATATTCTCGAGTGCGATTTTCAGACCTTCGAGGATGTGGGCTCGTTCTTGGGCTTTTCGAAGTCTATATTTGGTTCTACGGATAATTATCTGACGTCTGTGTTCGATATATGACAGAAGAAACTCTAGTAAGTTAAATAGTTTTGGTCGACCATTTTTTAATGCCAACATAATGGCTCCAAACGTTGTCTGAAGTCTTGTATGCTTGTAAAGTTTATTGATAAGAATATCCGAGTTTTCACCTCGTTTCAGATCGATTGAAATTCGCATGCCTACTCGATCAGATTCATCCCTGATATCCGCAATTTCACTAACCTTGCCAATCTGAGCCAAGTGTGCAATATGTTCAATTAGTCTAGCTTTATTAACCTGATATGGCAACTCTGTAACGATTATTTTATCTCGAACACCTTTTTGACCAGGTTCAAAGTGAATTCTCGCTCGCATTTTAATAATTCCGCGACCTGTGAGGTACATGGATTTTATTCCTTCGCTACCTATTATTAAGCCAGCGGTAGGGAAATCCGGTCCATGAATTATTTTCATAAGGTCTTTAATCTCTGCATTGGGATTTTTTATTAAGTAAAGAATTCCATCTATGATTTCCCCAAGATTATGGGGTGGAATGTTTGTAGTCATACCTACTGCGATGCCGGTTGCACCATTAATAATAAGATTTGGAAGTTTTGAAGGTAAATATAGTGGTTCTTCAAGAGTGTTGTCATAATTAGGCTGAAAGTTGACCGTCTCTTCATCTATATCAGCTAATAATTCGTTTGAAATCTTTGCCATTCTGGCTTCAGTATAACGCATAGCAGCTGCAGAATCCCCGTCGACAGAACCAAAGTTTCCTTGTCCGTCTATTAATGGATAGCGCATAGAAAAAACCTGTGCCATCCTGACCAATGCGTCATATATAGCCTGATTCCCATGCGGGTGATACTTACCCATTACTTCGCCTACAATTCGAGCAGATTTTTTGTATGGTTTATTGTAAAAATTTCCGGTTTCTTTCATGGCTACAAGAATTCTTCGATGTACTGGTTTTAAACCATCTCGGATGTCGGGAAGTGCACGACCCACAATCGTGCTCATGGCGTAATCGAGGTAAGAGCTTTTCATCTCCTCTTCGATATCGATGGGTACTATTTCTTCTTCTAAATTTATTTTATTAGATTTATTCATATAATTTTATAAGTTAAATGAATATAAGTGTTTGCACAAGTAATTTTGATAATTAAACTTATTTGAATTATGAGCACTGCTGTTTGTTTGGATTAAGTCAATTATACTATTTAGGAGGAGAAAAGTGAAAAAATTTCAAATAATGATGATCGCTCTTTTAATCATGGGATTCAATTCTTATTCTCTTGCCCAATATCCTGTTCGAGAGGGAATAGCGGTAGGTTATCTATCTACTCCGAGTTCTTTTTTATATCGTATGCATTTCCAAGAGAATAATTTCTTCGATTTTTGGGTAGATATTCCCGAGGTTGTAATTGGCAAGAATGATGGCGTTGTTCTTGGTGTTGGAGCCGGTTATGCGATGAACATAGCTAGGCAGGAGCATTTCTGTTTTATGTTGCGACCGCAAATTTCATTTAGGTATATTAATTTAGATTATAGTTATAGTGAATTTGGTTTAGGTGTTGCTGGTGCTGTTGTTGCGCATATGGATAGTCTTGGTGTGCCCGATGTTGATGTTTTAGCTGGAATCTCACTTGGTATGCTATTATCTACTAGTAATGAAAATTCAACTTTCTATATGCCTTTGACACATCGATCACCCTTCGGACTGTTTATAGGAGTCTTAAAATATTTTTAGTAATTCAAGATATTCTCATAGGTATTGAAGTGTAATTACTCGAGATGTTTCTGGTATGGTTTTGGCATATAATGTTATTTTTAAATAAATTTCAAAACTTTCGCCTAACGTCGTTCGTCTTGTCCGACTTCAATTTAAACATGTTTATACTATGCATAATTATATAGCATTCTTAAATATATTCTAAAAAATAGTGTGATATTTATGAATTATCGAATAACCGTTTCGATAAATCTATGGAATCGATTGCTCTTGACATAATTTGGTGGGGATATAAGATTGAAGTAATTCCCATTAGAATACGGAGAAAATTATGATAACGAATCATAACGAACGAGAATTTCAAATAGAGCTTATAAATTATATAA
>JAUXEQ010000019.1 GCA_030620455.1 bacterium
CAGAATTGATATGTTCAGACATTTCTCCAAAACTCCTTAGTAAATATGCCAATAATGCATTAAACATGATTGATAATAAAATAAGACCAGAAGTAAATAATTATATCGTAAAATTTACAGAAATAGCATCGCATTGTAATGTAAAATATAGTATTACTAATAATCAAATAACATACGATAAAAGTAAAGTGTTAGCTTTAACCATAGGAATTGCAGGATGTGGAAAAACAACGTATATTAAGAGGAATCTTCCCGAATATGCTTATATATGCATGGATCGAGTTAGAGGACAATTCTCTCTTAATCCAGTGGATCCTGAGCAAAGCAGCTTAGCGTATAGATTTTGTATTGCAGCACTTCAAAAGACGCTTAGTCAAAATAAATCGGTTATTTGGGATGCAACATCATTAACCAGTCAATCAAGAGTGGCAATATGCGAAATCGGGAGAAAACATAATTATACAATTAAAATAATCTATTTTGACATACCATTAGAAGTCTCCCTTAGGCAAAACATCGATAGAATTAGGATTGTGCCTGAAAAGGTTATCAAGCAGCAATGGATGCAGTTGGAACCTCCTCACCGATGGGAAGCTGATGAATTTGTTATTATTTCCGCAGATAATTCAAGCAATTAACCTTTCATAAACTAACCTATAATACAATAATTTATTCGCTTAGCCTTTGAATTTTTGCACCGAGAGAATTAAACCTCTCATCGAGACGCTGGTATCCTCGATCTATGTGATACACTCTCTTCAATTTTGAATTACCGTTTGAAACCATCGCTGCAATGAGCAATCCAGCACCAGCTCTTATATCAGAACACATTATTGTTGTTCCTTCAAGTTTCTGATTACCTATAATCGTAGCTCTATCGCCTGATATTCTTATATTCGCGCCCAGTCGATTAAATTCCATAACATGGATGAACCTATTCTCAAACACTCTCTCCCAAATCACACCCACTCCTTCAGCTGTGCAAAGCGAAGCCATAACCATTGGTTGCAAATCCGTAGGAAATCCTGGATATGGATCGGTAACTATATTCACCGACTTAGTACTTTTCGGTGCTTTTAATCGAATCCAATCCTTACCCATCTTGAAATCACCACCCATTTCAGAGATTTTTAAAATCGGAACTTTCAGGAATTCTGGTTTAATCCCATTTACTTTAATAGTTCCTCCAGTGGACATCACACCAAAAAGATAGGTTCCCGCTTCGAGACGATCGCCAATAGGAGTGTAATCAACGCCGTGAAGAGATTCCACACCCTCTATCGTTACAGTAGAGGTGCCAGTTCCACTAACTTTAGCTCCCATTAGATTTAGCATATTCGCAAAGTCGACAATTTCAGGATCCTGTGCAGCATTAATTATCTTTGTTTCACCCTTGGCGAGAACTGCAGACATTATAATATTCTCAGTGCCCGTATGAGATGGTCTGTCAAAATATATATCACCACCGATTAATTTCCCTCTGGACCTTGCCACTATGTACCCATGTTCATCTGTAACTACAGCACCGAGTTTAGCGAATCCTCTTATATGTTGATCGATGGGTCTTGCACCAATGGCACATCCTCCAGGTTGTGAAACCTTAGCCTCACCATACTTAGCCAGAAGAGGTCCAAGAACCATGAAGCTTGCACGCATTTTACTGACAAGTTCGTATGGAGCTTCGACAGATTTTAAATTTGAAGCATTAATGGAGAGCTTATTGTTATCATTATCGAAAATAATCTCAGCGCCAAGTCTTTCAACAACCTTAATCATGACACGGACATCTAGAATATCAGGAATATTATGCAGCACAACAGAGTCATTTTTGCATAATATAGAAGCAGCAATCATAGGTAAAATCGCGTTTTTAGCCGCAAAAACCTCGATCTGACCATTAAGTGGAGTTCTGCCTGTTACATTAAAAAAATCCATTAGAATCACCAAAAGTAACGTTAAATATTAATTCAAAATAAATGAAGAGAACACTCAAAACCAAAAACCCTCCTACTTCTTAATTTTACTGGCAAGAGTAAACAGTACAGCCATTCGAACAGCTACACCGTTTGTTACTTGCGGAAGAATAACCGACTCCTCAGAATCGGCTACATCAGGATCGATTTCCACTCCTCTATTCATAGGACCTGGATGCATTATAGCATGGTCTGGGTCTAAAAAAGCAACTCTTTCCGATGTTAAACCCCATTTCATTCGGTATTCTCGGATCGAAGGGATATATCCGGCTTTTTGTCTTTCAAACTGAAGGCGTAAAACATTAACAACATTAGCACCTGAAAGAGCCTCCTCGAGATCTGTGTAAACATCGACACCAAAAACATCGCAATTCTGAGGTAAAAGAGTTCTGGGTCCACATATTGCGACAGATGCACCTAACTTCTTTAGACCCCATATATCACTTCGAGCAACTCTCGAGTGTCGAATATCGCCGACGATTACAACTCTGAGACCTCTGAAGTAACCAAATCTCTGACTTATTGTAAATAAATCTAATAAAGCCTGAGTGGGATGCTCGTTAGTGCCATCCCCGGCATTAATCACTGGAACACCACATTCTCTTGCAATGTAATATGCAGCACCAACACTGGAATGTCGAACAACAACCATATCAACTTTCATTGCTAAAATGTTATTAATTGTATCTCTAAGTGATTCGCCTTTAGATACACTCGATCCAGATATTGAAAAATTAACGACATCCGCGGATAATCGCTTCTCGGCAAGTTCAAAGGATATCCGGGTTCGAGTTGAAGGTTCATAAAAAAGGTTAACAACGGTTAACCATCGTAGTGTAGGAACTTTTTTTATCTCTCGCTCAAGTATATTTCTAAATGCTTTCGCTTCATCGAGAAGAAACATTATCTCATCAGCGGAAATCTCCCTCAATCCAATAAGACTCTCGTGTTCAAAGGTCATCCTACCCCCAATAATGGACTATTATTTCTTCCTTAATCTCAGCAGAACTTGATCCATACCGTCTGTTTCAGCGGTAAGAACCCGTACATATTCGTCAATCCTAAGTTGAACCGACATACCTACGTAATCTGGACAAATTGGAAGTTCACGTCCTCCTCGATCAATAAGAACCGCAAGCTGAATGCTGCGAGGTCTTCCAAAGTCGAGTATAACATCGATTGCAGACCGAACAGTCCTTCCAGTATATAACACATCATCGACAAGAATGATAACCATGTCCTTGGGATTAAATCTAAATTCAGAACCCTTTGTCACAGGAATATCTGTAAGCTCACGGAAGTCATCTCGATAAAGAGTAATATCAACCTGACCGAATGCAGGTTTTTCACTGCAATGAGTTTCAACGATTTTTAGTATTCTCTTAGCTAAATCATCACCTCTTTCTCTGATCCCAACGATAGCTAATTTCTCAATATTTGGATTGTTTTCAAAGATTTGGCTTGAAATTCTCTCCAGACTTCTGGCAATTGCAGCCTCATCCATAATAGTTTTTTCCAATATACACCTCCAACTTAGTGCATTCGGAGCAAAGATAAAGAAATGACAAATTTCCACAAGTGAAATAAAAGAGAACCTTCAAAAGTATCATATAATCAAACAATTCATAAATTATAATTCCGATTTTTTTGTTAAAATATTAATCGAGTAACTTCCGAAAACCCATTACAAATAATTAAAACGCAACTATGCTATAAAATAGATTGACAGTTATTTAAAAAAAATTAACTTTCCACATGTGAAGAAAATCACTTAACAGGAGGTATTATGCCAGCGTACTTCCTTTCAGGCGATAAGATTGGTGAATTTACCAGATTGCTTTCAACTTGGGGTAGTATCTATCGATTCGAAAACACTCCTCAGGGAGTACGATTAAAACTGCTTACAGAAGACGAGTATGGGACATATGATTTTCCCGCAGTCCGAGCAGCAGAACCAGCTAAGTTTATATTTATTAAAGCCAGAAAAAAAGTTGCTGAATATTTTAATGATGAATGGCGTTATCTGGATCTTAAAGTAGAACCCAAGGTTGTTATTGGATTAAAGCAATGCGATCTGAGAGCGATAAAAATCTGGGATAATGTATTCAAAGATGACCCAGACTACAAAGATGCCCATTATATTTCAGCAAGAGAGAACACACTATTGATTGGAGCGGATTGTCTGGATATTGCCACCACATGTTTCTGCAATCTTATGGACCTTGAACCATACCCAACAGATAATACATTCGATCTATCTCTCTCACCTGCAAATAATGGATATGTTCTCTTTATCGGGTCTGAAAAGGGAGCAAACGCCATTGCAGATTTAGACTTACCTGATGTAAGTACAGAAAATTTAGCAGAAATAGATCAACGTCGGAAAATAATTAAAGAGAAGCTTGAAGCGCAAAATAGTAAATATAAAACCGCTGAAACATATAGGAATCTTGTAGAAAAAAATCCGGATAGCAAATCTTGGGATATTCATGGTTCGACTTGTGTCACCTGTGCAGCATGCACTTATGTATGCCCAACTTGTTTTTGTTTCAGCATATATGATGTTCCCGGAAAAGATGGGCTTACAGACAGATTTATTGCACTCGATTCCTGTAAATATCAACGTTTTTCGTTTATGGCAGGTGGTTTAAATCCACGGGGTAGTTTAGTAGAGAGATTTAAACATCGTTATAATCACAAATTTTTTCATTACAATTGGAGATATGGAATAAATGCTTGTACCGGTTGCGGTAGATGTATCGAGAACTGTATGGGCAAAATAGACATGCGAGAAACCTTGAAGGATTTAGAATCTAAGTAGATTGTTATTATTATCTATGCAGTTTATTTTAATTAACATAGGGTACAACTCGAACTTTTAAAATTTAGAGATTAAATATTTATCATAATAGTTGCATTATTTTCATTTGTTAAAGATTTGAATATTATTTTGTTTGAATATAGAAAACATCTAAATATAAGCACCTGAAGTTTTGGGCTAACAAATGCTATAATGGAGGATAAAATGCCCGAGAAGATTGAGAATATTTATTACCCGCTTCCTGCAAAAGTAACTAATATCATAGATGAAACGCCAACAATTAAAACTTACAGATTTAAACTTAATGAACCTTTCACATTTCGGGCTGGTCAGTTCGTTCAGCTAACAGTTCCGAATTATGGGGAAGCGCCTTTCACACCATCGTCCAAACCTGGAACCTCAGACGAGCTTGAGATAACAATCCTAAATGCTGGAAGACTCACAGAAATACTTCACAATAAGACAATCGAGGGAGATACTTTAGGAATAAGAGGTCCTTTCGGAAAGGGATACCCAATGGATAAATTTAAAGGGCACAATGTTTTAGTAGTGGGTGGAGGTGTGGGTTTAGCCCCACTTAGATCAGGTTTATACTCCCTTTTCGAGAATGTTGATGAATTAAAGCGTATCTCGATAAAATATGGTGCGAGATCACCAAACGATCAAGTTTTTCGATATCAATACGAGGAATGGTCTAAAATGCCTAAAACCGACCTATCTCTAGCAATCGATGTGCCATATCCTGGATGGAGCGGAACAGTGGGAGTTGTGACGGTTCTTCTCGACAATTTGGATATCGATATTCCTAATACATATGTAGTCTCGTGTGGTCCTGAAATTATGTTAAAATTTGTCACATACAAACTTCTAGACTTAGGCTTCAAACCTGAACAAATTTACCTTTCGATGAACCGAAGAATGTCTTGTGGGCTTGGATTATGTCATCGTTGCAATATTGGACCATATTATCTATGTAAAGATGGACCAGACATGTGCTATGCGAAAATTAAAGATTATCCAAATGTGTTTTCTTAAAAGGCAGAATCCCGCTTGAGTTTGCAACCCGAAGAATTAAAGGCTCGATCATTCGAGCTTTTTTATTAAAAAAGTATAATTAGTTTCAAAGTTGTTTATTCTCAATATTATTCTCCTCACTTCCTAATATCTCCTCAATCTGAGGTGCCCAGGCTGGAACAACAATACATAAAAAAACTAACTCCTCATTTCCAATGTTTTTAATTCGTTGCTTCGAATGCGGAGGGATGTAAACCGTATCACCTTCAGTGATTTCATCAATTTCATCGTCAATGTATATCTCTCCTTTTCCCTTGAGAATAAAATATACTTCAGAATGCTTAAGTTTATGTAAGGTTGTAATGCTTTTTGGTTTAATTCGAGCAATTGCTAAACTGTAACCTAAATCCAAATTCTGCTTAAGTGGATTAAATATTTCCTTGAGCTTTGAATCGTCTCCTGCAATGAATTCAGTTAAATTAATATGATTTATAATAAACATTATTTCCTATTCATTCAGTTTGCTTATACACAAAACCTTAGTATTAATTCACTGTTGATAATACACTAAATATCGCTTAAACTTCGGAAAAGTTTTTCGAAATTATTAGATTTAATCATGGAACCTCGATCTTTGCCATAACCATTCTAATAACATCTTCAGATGTTTTTTCTTCCGCTTCAGCCTCATAAGTAATCAAAACTCTATGTCTAAGGACATCCATTGCGATCGCACGAATATCCTCAGGTGTAACGTAACCTCTATGCTCGAGGAATGCGTGAGCTTGTGCCGCAAGTCGCAAATACATGCTTGCTCTTGGTGAAGCGCCCCATGCAATAAGAGGTTGAAGTTCCTCTAAGCCAAACTGCTCTGGGAATCGAGTCGCAAAAACGATATCGAGGATATAGTTTTCTATTTTCTCGTCAACATATACATCTCTGATTACTTCACGTGCATGAAGGATTTTAGTCAGTTCAACAATTACTTGCGCTGTGGGTGGATTAATCTGAGTATGAATTTCCATAATCTGACGTTCTTCCTCTCGACGTGGATAATCAACAATAACTTTCAGCATAAATCTGTCCACTTGTGCTTCCGGAAGAGGATAGGTTCCTTGCTGCTCGATTGGATTCTGAGTAGCTAAAACCAGAAATGGTTCTGGGAGTTTGTATGTCTCTTCGCCAATTGTAACTTGTCTTTCCTGCATAGCTTCAAGAAGAGCAGATTGAACCTTAGCTGGTGCACGGTTTATCTCATCCGCAAGAATGAAATTAGCAAATATTGGTCCCTTTTTGGGAATAAATTGTCCAGTTTGCTGACTGTAAATTAGCGTACCGGTTATATCTGCAGGTAAAAGATCCGGAGTGAACTGTATCCTCTTGAAATCAGCATTAATACAATCTGCAAGCGTTCTGATCATTAATGTTTTAGCCAGACCAGGAACACCTTCGAGTAATATGTGACCGTCAGCAAGAAGACCTGTCATAAGACGTTCAATAACTCTTCGTTGACCAACGATGACTTTGTTCATTTCTTTCCTGAAATCCTCAACAAACGCTGATTCAACTCTTATTTGTTCATTCAATTCTGCAATTTTAATGTCCATCTTTTCCCTCCTTAAAGTTTATCATCCACCCACAAATATCTTTGCATTCTCAATTGCCAGTTCAACTTCATCCTTTTGAGGATATTTTCCAGCAAATCTAACATCATCGCAATATTTTAAAGAATCGCGTAAAACAACGAATCTCTGACCAATCAGTTGATCAGAAAGCGTCTGAAGGATTTCATCGGTTGCCATACCTGTAGCGGGGATATTATATTTTAATTCAATATACTTTCGCAAACATTTCGAAACTTCATCTAAAACTTTTACAGCAGAAGTTCTTTGAGGATCGATGCATTCAAGAACTCGTATAGCATTCTCCTCTGGGGTTTCCACTTTAATCGGTTTCGGTATTTCCATATATTTTTTAAATTGGATTTTAACTACAAAAAATAGAATTATAATTAAAGCAATTCCAAGTAAAACGAGCCCTAAGGGAATTAGCGGTATATGTGATTTCTTTGAGGATGTAACCTCAAGATCGAAGCCTGAGAGAGTAACATCTATTTCTATTGAATCTTGTATATTAACAAAATGAGCTAAGGAATTCTCAATTTTAGCTTTACCTTTATCGATAGGAATGAATATTATTTTAAGGTTAAAATGTCCAGTTTTACAACCATGTTCCGAAACCGTTGAGACCGAAGAGCTGCTTGAAATGTACTTAAGATTTCTCAGAGTTGGATTCGGGAAATTATCCAAAATCCAATAAGCTGGATTATCCATAAACTTAAAAACATATTCAACAGTAACTGTGTCGTCCATAGAAATTTTCTTAGAACTAATACTACTCTGAACAGAAATCCTTTCTGAGCCTTCGAAATCTGCGAAAATTTCCAGAGCGAAAAGTATAATAAACAGTATCAATAGAAGTTTCTTCATTTCCTCACCACAACGGATTCAGACTGAAATTTAAACCTAATAACTAAAGTATTACTTTAATAAAAACCAAGAGCTAATATTTTTGCATGCATTCATCTAACACGAGTTGAAAGGTAGTATGTATTACCATTTCGAAAAATAACAAATAGAATTGGATCACCTTTGCGAATATTACCAGTAACTCTAAAGAAATCATTAGTGGATTTAATTGGAAAACCATTTATCTCCAATGAAATATCATTCGGTAAATTTTCGGCTCTTTCTGCAACCAACGAAGTTTTAACTTCCTGAATATAAACTCCTTCCTCGTGAAAAGATTTTGCAATTTTATCCTGATACATCAATTCCCTGACCGTCAAACCAAGGTTTTCACTGGATTCACTATATTTAGTCTTACGATTTTCAGATTTTCCCGGCATTTCACCGAGATATGCTGAAAAATTTATTTTTTCTCGATCTCTGAAAACGGTTGCGTTTGAAAAAGAAACAATTGCTGCCAAAATGACAGCTAAATGCCAATAAAGCACATTATTTCCCCTCCTTATTAGGATAGTTTATTGACACTAATTCGGATAATACAAGTAAATTTGCACTGGTCTGTGTTGCACTAATATTATCCATCTATTAAGAATCACCAAAAATATAAGGGCAAAACTCATGCCACAAGATAGAGGATATCATAGCTTAGGTTCGTTAAATATTATGATTTTCTGAAAGGAAAATTCTTACACCAAAATGAGCTGAGTGTTTTTAATAAATGGCAAAATATAGGGAATTTCCGAGACTATAGCTTTAAATACCTAATTAATAACAACATACAGAATATGGAAATTAGTTTTTAAATATATCAAACCTAATGTCGAAAGGCATCATTCATTTAGTTGAATTATTTGAAATCATTTATTTGCTTTGGTGTTTTTCTGATTCTGGAAGAAATGTAACCTGTTCAAGTGGTTTTCCCATATTTTCCAGCATCCACTTTCCATCATCGGCGAGATCGCTTTCTGGAAACGCATTCACAAGTCTCTGGAAATAACCACGAGCTTTTTGAGTGTCCTTTAAGTACTCTGAAGAAATAAATCCTGCTAAAAATAGAGCTTTATCCAGATTCAAATGATTTGGCATTCTGACAATAAGATCTTCATAGATTTCCAAAGCTTCTTTAAATTTACCTCTATTAAGATTATATTGTGCTGCAAGCAAAAATTGCTCGTAAGTAAGCTCAGATAATTTTATATCCCTTTCATTGTCTGTAAGTTGTATTGCACGTCTATATTTAAAGAAGGAGATAACAGTGTCATTCGCAGATAGCTCAAACATCTCTATTTCTCTAATGTATGTTTCAGCTTCAATTTCACTATTAGCAGAAAGAGCTAACTTAATCAACACGTCACCTAATCTTTCCTTATATATTTTGACATCAGGTGAATCGGGAAATTTCATAAGTAGATTTTTATAATATAGTTTAGCTTCCTTAAACAAACCGGATTTATACACTTCATCAGCTCTTTCAGCATATTGAACTTCATTAATAGAACCACTGCAGCCAATGAAAAGGATTGCGCAAGCTAAAACGCAAAAAGTACAAATTCTAACTACATACATATCACACCCCCATAAATTATTAGAATGAGAAATGTGTTTTCAATTTGAGTATATTAAATTGTTTCATTTTTTGGGCTGTTTAGTACCATATTTCGATCGAGCTTTTCGTCTACCTTCAACTCCGCCGCTGTCCAGAGCACCACGAACAATATGATATCTAACTCCCGGAAGGTCCTTGACTCGACCTCCTCTAACAAGTACGATAGAATGCTCTTGAAGGGTATGTCCTTCACCGGGTATATATGCAGTAACCTCAATAGCGTTAGTAAGTCTCACACGAGCAATTTTTCTTAACGCAGAATTAGGTTTCTTGGGTGTCATAGTATATACCCTAATACAAACACCTCTTCTTTGAGGACAGCTGTGAAGAGCAGGTGATTTAGATTTCTTAGTAACCTTTGCTCGTGATTTATTTACAAGTTGATTAACAGTTGGCATTCAGTTTTTACCTCCAATATCATTCATTTTCATGAACTAATTTATTTCAGAAATTCTCTTAAGCAAGAAAATTATATAATATATTGATAAGCCTCTTCAATTTCCTCAGGATTTATTATAGCAAAATTTTCATTCATAAAGCTATGCTCTTCATCCTCATCAAGATTTTTCGATTCAGGTTCTATTTTCAGATATTTTCTAAAACCAGTTCCAACTGGTATTAATCTACCAATAATGATATTTTCTTTTAATCCTCTAAGATAATCAATTTTCCCAGCAACAACAGCTTCAGTAAGAACTCTAACCGTCTCCTGAAATGAAGCTGCAGAAATGAAGCTTTCAGTTGTTAGACTGGCTCTAGTAATGCCTAAAAGCAAAGGATGGAAAGTAGCTGGTCGTCCACCTTGAGCAAGAATCCTTGCATTCTCATCAACAATTGTCGTTCTATCCTCTTGCTCACCTTGGAGGAAATGTGTATCTCCACCGTCAATTATCAGAATCTTTCGCAACATTTGTCGGATAATTATCTCGATATGCTTGTCGTTAATAGTAACCGACTGCAATGAATAAACCTGTTGTACCTCGTTGAGTAAATACTCCATAACAGATTCTTCACCCATAATTCGTAAAACATCATGTGGAATGATAGAACCATCACAGAGCTTTTGCCCAGCTTCAATATGATCATCATCTTTAATCAATATATGCCTTCCTCGAGGAATGAGATACTCCATAACTTCATCCTGATCGCCGTGAATAACAACTTTGAACCCAGGTTTCTTAGATTCTTCACCTAAAAATTTAATTCTACCAGTTATTTCAGCAATGATAGCAGGATTTTTGGGTTTCCTTGCCTCAAATAGCTCTGTAACTCTTGGTAGTCCACCTGTGATGTCTCTCGTTTTCATAATCGATCTATGAATCTTTGCAATTTGCTGTCCCGGTTTTACTTTCTGGTTGTTCTGAACTAAAATATGTGCCTCAGTAGGAAGGTGATATGTAGCAATAATCTTATCCTTATTTTTAATAATAATCCTTGGATTAAGCTTTCTATCCCTGAAATCGAGTACAACAAGCTCTTTAGTCATTGTGCCTTCATCAACCATTTCTTTAACTGTAACGTCCTCAACTAGATCAACCATTTCAACAACACCCTCGGTATCAGAAAGAATAGGATTAACATAAGGGTTCCATTCATAGAGAATATCGTTTTTCTTAACATCTTGTTGATGTTTAACCATAAGCCTTGCACCGTATGGAACTTCATATTTATGCTGAATACCGTGTTCGAAATTAACAGCAATAGAC
>JAUXEQ010000202.1 GCA_030620455.1 bacterium
TAAACATCGGTGGATTCCTCAATGGCATGGAATTGGATTATGCCTTAGAAATACCCACTGAAAAGAATTTAAAAGATGCTGGTCTATTGGCACATAGTTTCGGCTTAACAATAAGAGGATTTTCTCAACGTATTCCTATACCAGATATTGTTCTCATACAGGCAGTTATGATGGATAAACCTATTGAAGGTAAAACGAATAAAATTTTTGCACAGATAACCAATACCGGAAGATATACTATGCATGCTTTCCCTATAACATTTGGCATTTACAATGGAAATAAGTGGAAAAAGATCTTTCCGACTACAATAGTTGACTCATTAGCTCCAGGTCAAACTATCCAGATATCAAAAAATTGGAAACCTAAGTCTTATGGCGAATATATAATTCGAGTTTGTGCAAACGATGAAGGTTCTTCACTACCAGAAATATCTCCAGCTAAGGAAGAAAAGAACCTTGATAATAACTGTAAGGAGTTTACAGTTATCGTTGGCAAGAGAACATTCAATATCTCGATTGAACCCGAAGTCGCTAATCTTTCAGCAACTAAAATAATAGTAAAAGTCGAGGAAGAGCCTTTAGTTCCAGTTATTTTCTTTTCATTAAACGATTCAATAGTTGATACAAACGGAATAAAACTAATCGACGAATACTCCAAACGCTTGAAACTCAACTCAGATGCAAGGCTTGTTGTTTGTGGATATGCCACTCGAAATGAGTTAAACGCATTAAACCTTGCTGATTCGCGAGCCAGAACGGTTCTTCAAGAATTTGAAAAAAGGGGAGTCATCGACCAAGTTGAAACCCTCGATGAATACGATAAGAATAGACCGAGAATTGTCAGTCAAGTTAAAGAGACAGATATTCGTTTTGAGGAGGAAAATCGAAGAGTTGAATTTGATGTTAAACTCTCAAAGAAACCGAAAACGCACGACGCAATCGCTGAAATGATGAAAGTTAATCCAGAATTTAGGTTAATTATAATGAGTTCACATGAGGATAAAGACGACTTAGGAAATGCTGATTCAGTAAAAAATGTATTTATTAATGAAAATCCAGAGCTTAGAAAGCGAGTTATCGCAGATTACGGTTATTCCCCACAAATCAAATGGATTATAGATCCCGATGGCATTCTATTTAGACCACGAGATAAATACCCCTTCTCGCAATCATGGAAAGATATTAAACCGTCTGAGAACAAAATCATAGTAGGGGGTATAGAGGAGGATTTTGAAAGCTGGATTATAGAAATAGTTGATGTAGAGAACAAATTAGCTTACCCGTTAGCAGATGGAACTGGAAAGCCTCCAGAACAGATAGAATGGGGTTGGAAGATCGATGCGAAAAATTTAATTGCCCCTAGAATCCATTATAAACTCAGACTCACTTTAACAGATATATACAAAATCACTAGAATTATAGAATCGAAAAAGACAATCACTCTAAGTCCAAGGGAACAACTGGATGCCACAGAGAACATGCTGATTGTAGAGTTCGTTTTTGATGAGAGCGAACCTCTATCTAAATATCTTGAAAGAAGGCTTTTCAATTTTGCAAAACTCTTTGTTGCGCGGGTAGATTCAGGATATAAACAATGGGCTGAGATTCAAGGTCATACTGACGATATTGGAACTTTCAAAAGAAATAGAGAGCTATCTACCCAGCGAGCAAAGCGTGAATATGAGATTTTAAGAAAATTTATTGCATATTTTGCCCAGGTTGATGAGAGTCGACTGGATAAATGGCTTGAAAATAATAATTGTGAATTAGATTTTAGAGGTTATAGTTACGAAAGACCTTATAAATTAAAAGACCTTATACTTGGTGATAATACCTCACCATATGGTAGAAGTATTAATCGTCGAGTTATGCTTGAATACAAATACAAAAAATAATGGAGTTAACGGTGAGTAAGGCTAACTTATTATCAATTTTATTTCTCGTAAATATTGTCTTTGGAACTGGCGAACCAGCTAAATTCCTTTGGATGGGAACCTCAGCAGAACATTTGGCTATTGGGAATACTGGCGCTGCGTACCATACAAGTCTTTATGCTGCATATTATAATCCTGCTTTAGTATCCTCGAGAGGTGCGACTTCAATAGGATTTGGTAATCAATTTTTATCTCTTGGTCGAATTCTATACTACGCCTCGCTAAGTTCGGAAATTAGTGGTGGCGCTGGGATAGCGTTAACATGGATACATTCAAGCGTCGACGACGTTGAACAAAGAGATATTGACGGACATTTGATTGGAACTATCGGAAACAATCAGGATGCTATTTACTTCGCCTTTGGCGGTGAAATTCACCGTGGTTTGCATGGAGGTTTAGGTGTACAATATGTGCAATCAAATTTGGTTAATATCGATGCATATTCTGCAGGTCTTGCTTTCGGCTTTTTCTACGATTTGAAAAAATATAGATCAATTTTTGGTTTCAGTGTACACAATATTTCTCTGAAATATTCATGGAATTCTAGCAATTATTATGGAAACGGTAACGTCAGCAACGAAGACTTTCCTATTCTTATCAGAGGTGGGTTAAGATATGAGAATCCAGAATTTGTTTTACCGATTGCATTTTCAGCCGACATTTGGAAATATGAGACATCAGATATAAATTACGGTCTCGGTATTGAATTCGTTCCAATAAAAAACCTAAATGGACTTGGATTAAGATTTGGACTTAAGGATGGGTTATTTTCC
Organism: bacterium; assembly: GCA_030620455.1. GTDB lineage: Bacteria > UBP14 > UBA6098 > B30-G16 > B30-G16 > JAUWMV01. The sequence goes on from JAUXEQ010000202.1 coordinate 2,708, forward strand.
GCAGGTTTTGGGTTTAAAACACGTATTACTTTCTTCCAAAATATTGATATAAGCTATGCTATTGTGGAAGAACCGTATAAGTTACCGTGGAAACATGCACTCGATCTTAAATTCGAATTACCCAAATAATCATACAAATATTTACATAAATCAATTAATATGATTTATAATTAAGCTTCTTGCTTTTATTAAAGAGAGAATCTATGTTAAATATTTAAAAGGATTATCAACAAAAGATATATATACACTTGTGATACAATAAATTATTACAAATAATATCTTGTGTTGCATTAAAAATTATATCCCACAGAAAACGAAAAGTAATCAATATATTCTGTTGATCTACCCCATCTCGTGAAAACAGGACCTATTGGAGTTTCTAAACCTAAACCAATTCCACTGCTTAAAATTCCATTGCTGATTTCAAATTTATCGTTCTGATCCCAAAGATTATTCATAGCTACCCCACAAATTATATAGAGCCTTTTAAGCTTTTTCGATAAATTCAATCTAATGTCTATACCCAGATTTAAAATATTATCAGTTGTAACCTCATCGCTTCTAAAACCCCAAATATAATGGTATTTCCCAACTCCAAATTTCTCGAAGAATGGAGGAGAGCCAGCAATAAAACCAACAACACCCCATCCAGAAACTGTGATAATTCCTGGAGTATATTTTATATCACAATAAGCTAAATATTTTGTGAATGATGTTTCACCACCTAGAATATCCTGACTCATCTCAAAATTCATAGATAGATAATGACCGTTTATTGGGAATTGTCTTTTATCGTAAGTGTCTATTACAGATTTAGCTTTAAATTTGTTCATCCTAAATATTTTAGCTGAACCTTCATCAAACGGATTTACCTTAACTTCTTTAAATTCAAGCTCTAGAAGCAACATACCAAGTTTTCTAACTTGCGGTCCAATGGAAACAGATACTCCAGACTTCTCGATCCAATCTGAATTTGTAATTCTATAGTTTGAAAAGTGATCGAATCTATCTCGATCATATTTAACTGCAACAACTGACCCAAAAGTTGTTTTCCAAATTCTATCCGCATTAAAAGCAAGAGATAACGACTGTCTTCTCGAACCACCATAACCTTCGATTCCTATTCTTAA
>JAUXEQ010000121.1 GCA_030620455.1 bacterium
TTAATTGTAGTTTAATCCACAAAAGATCGAACATGTTTAAAGAAATAAAAAAGCGACGGCATCAAATACCGTCGCTTCAACTAACATTTTACTGTGTAGAGGTTCTTAAATATAGAAAGCCCACATCGCTGCAACTATCAATATATAATCTGGTGATGACGTATTTCGAACAGTATAAGGAAAAGATAATTTAGTAAAAATCTTCCGCTTTTCATAGTTTGAACTTTTAAAAGGGAAGAATTCCAGCATAAAGTTTGCGTTGTGTGAATATGCAGTCATTGTTTCGCCGCCACTATCCGAAAGAGATTCATCCTTATCGATCCCTAACCAACCATTAAAACCTGCTGAAAGACCAATATAATCTATTAATCCATATTCAAATTTAAACATATAATCGAATGTATCTGAGATTTTCTGACCACTTCTGGAAAATCCTTTTTGTTCTGGTGCAGTTCCCCTACCGTGATACAATGTATGACCTGCAAATTCGAAGTCTTTTGAGAAGAGTCCACCGTGAAACAACAATCCAAGTTTAAATTCATCGACACCAGGTCCCAATCCTGAAACTAATTGCGCAGAATCTTTTGCAGTAGCAAATCCATAACATCCACCACTGGAAAGTTTTAGATAAGTTAGTGGACCTAATTTACTTTTGTCCAGAAACATATATTTCCCAGACAACCAAATTTTCGATACAGCAGATTCCTCAAAATCCAATAGTCGCGACCCTCCACCCGTGATCGATTTTTCCTTTTCCGTTTCAACAGTTGTGTATCTTATATCAATTCCTACATCTAAGTGATTCAAAACACCATAACCAAGTCGCACACTGTAAGAATTCTCAATCATCTTCTTCAAACCCAAACCATCTGATAAGTCAACCATTTCCTCTTTATTCTTATTCCACTTTTGAGTCGCATCGATTGTTTTAAATGCTACTCGAGGCCAAATTGCCCCTTTCATAATACCTTTGGGACAACCCATAACTTCCTCGGCAAATACTCCGCTGAATAAAATCAACGTAACAAACAAAACAGACAAAGTCGACCTTTTCATTTTAATCTCCTTTATATTATTTATAGCCGTCTATATAAGTTAGATTAATCTAACATATGAAGGTAAATATAACTTTTTCTTTGTCAATAGAAATATTTAAAGAGAAATTTTAATTATGGATACTATATAGGATTGCTAAAACTCAATTTTCAATCCAAAGGTCGGCAGCAACGGAAACATTGTAATCTCATCCTTGTCATACTCTCGCTCATCATCGGATTCTTCGAAAATATAAGCATATATATTTTTTCTATTGTAAACGTTTAGAATTTGAAAATACCACTCGATATAAGCCCGTTTAAATTTCGACCGATGTGAAATGGCAAGGTCTAATCTATGATATGCAGGAACTCGTCTGTTATTATACCCACCGTAATAAAATTCAATCTGACCAAATCCCGGATCGATCCAATCCTCATCGATCCAAGGCATCCAATATTTACCGATAGGTTCGGTATAAGGCATTCCGGACGTAAATACCCATGTAGTAGATAGATACCAACCCTTTCCGAATTTTCTGGATAAATAAATATTCACTTGATGACGTTTGTCGTGCTTTGGATAAAATGGTTCTCCGTTTGCGAAATCGTCGAATTTGTTGATGGCGTATCCCAACGAATATGAAACCCATCCGTTCCAATTTCTGTGATTAACTCTTGCCATAAAATCTATGCCAAAACTTTCCCCAGAACCACTTTCGAACATTTTGGTAAAATTTTCAGTGAAAAAACGTTTGTGTCGTAATATATCACCCATTTGCTTGTAGTATAGATCGACGGAGATAGGAGCGAAATTCAAATGCTCTGTTTCCGCTCTTAAAACAAAATGATTAGCCCATGTGGGTTTAATTTTATCGTCAACCAATACCCAAGTGTCGAATAAGGATAATCCCAATTCCTCGAATTTTGGCACAGTTTGAAAGAATTGGTAATAACGACCAATGGAAAATTTAGCTCTACTTTTTTCATCGATTGTCCTCTGAACGTATAATCGAGGAGAAATTCTGTTATAACCACCTGAACCACAATATTCCCAACGAAGTCCAGTACCGAGTCTCCACAACGGAGTGAATCGATATTCATCCTGACCATAACCAGCAAGGATAACAGAGCTATTGTCCCATTTCCATATTCTTCCACCTTCCTCAAGAATATCAGCACGATTCTTAATACGCATAAATTTTATCATTCCGCCATATTCTATTTCATGCTTTCCAATCGCTGTGTTTAAATCAGCTTTTAGAGTTAAATCTCTCACAATGTCATTGAGAAATTCTGAATTTTCACTATGAAACACATCATCACTCTGGCTATATGCTAGTAAAAAATTCCCGAAATGTGTATTGCTTAAAAGATGTGAGTAGTTAGCAGAAAAAGTCCAGTTGCCCCATGCAAGCTTTATTTCTTCTTCCTCCTCTGGGTCGTCCTCCTCTAAATCAAAATTATCGCGACCGTAATACGCCGATAACATGAGTTTGTCCGCTTTTGGCAAATCAAATGTAACTTTGCCGTGAACATCGGTGAAATAATAAGGTAGATGACCTTCAATTATACCCCATTTATCCATACAACTTGTAACAATATCGATGTAAGTCCTTCGAGCAGAAAACATCCAAGAACCCAAATCTTTTATAGGTCCTTCAACCATAGCCCTTGACGATAAAAGGCTAATAGCTGCACTTCCATGCAAATTGTATCTGTCGCCTTCCTTGTTGACGACCTCGATAACCGAGCCAATTCTTCCACCCCACTTCGCAGGAAAGCCACCCTTAATTAAATTTACCTCTTTTATAGCATCGACATTAAAAGCTGAAAACACTCCGCCTAAGTGGTTTACATTGTATATATCGATACCATCTATTGTAATAAGATTCTGCGAGGGAGTGCCGCCCCATATATACAGTGCACTTGAAAAATCACTCGTTGTTGTTACACCCGGAAGTAGATGCATAGATCTAAAAAGGTCTGGTTCGGCTATTTGCGGTAGCTTTTGAATTTGTTTAGATTGAAGGAGAATACGACCAGTCAATATGCTTCTCTCCCCAATATCTCGATGAGCTGTTACAACAATTTCTTCACCCACCTCGGGTGCAGGATACAAATTAACATTATACCAATATTCATCATCTTCCTTGAGAACCACGTTATGGCTCTTAGGTCTATACCCAACATAAGATGCGATAATTTTGTATTCTCCTGCTGGCAAACCATCCAACAAATAGAATCCTTTAAAATTAGTCGTGGTACCATACGGCTGTTTATCTATATAAATATTTGCATACGGAAGCGGTTCCCCGTTTGTGCTATCTTTGACAAAACCGGAAATCGACGCAGCAGATATAATTTGCGTGGTAAAAAGCATCGTCAACACTATTTTTAAATATCTTTTCAAGTTTATAACCTATATTAAGAAATATTATCTATTCTTTGTCCTTCTTTTCAATAATCTTTAGACTTAATTCCTCGAGTTGTTCTATATCAACCTTAGTAGGAGACCCATCCATAAGCGATTGTGCCGCAGTAGTTTTTGGGAAAGCTATAACCTCCCGAATAGAATCCTGTCCCGCAAGAAGCATCGCCAGTCTGTCAAAACCAAATGCAATACCGCCATGTGGTGGAACACCATATTCAAAAGCCTCGAGCAGGAACCCAAACTTTTTCTGAACTTGTTGTGTATCCATACCTAAAAGTCTAAATATTCGATTCTGAAGCTCTGGTTCGTGAATCCTGATCGATCCTCCAGCAATCTCGTATCCATCCATTACAAGGTCATACGCATCAGCACGGACAGATAACGGATCTGATTCCAAAAGAGCGATGTGTTCCTTTACAGGAGATGTAAACGGGTGATGTGATGGAGTTATCCCTTTGGGGTTCTCTTCATTAGGTTCGAACAAGGGGAAATTAATAACCCAGAGAACATTGTGGGTTGATTTATCGATCAATCCCAACTCCGACGCTAACATAACTCGCAATCCGCCAAGAACTTTAGCTGCAACCTCACTCCTATCGGCAACGAAAAACAACATGCAATCCTCATCGAGATTTTCATTAAGGTGTTTAATTAGTTTTGCTTTAAATTCACTTGTAAGGAATTTTGCAATTCCACTCTCAAATTTACCATTTATAAATTTAGTATAAGCCAAACCCTTTGCACCCCATTCCTTAGCTAATTCAGCAAGTCGGTCGATCTTCTTACGAGTGAACTGAGAAGCTCTAGGTATTGGAAGTGTGCGAATGACACCATTTAAAACCGCCTTCTCGAAAACGCCAAATCCACAATTCGGAACAATATCAGTTATATCATGAATCTCAATAGGAATCATTAAATCGGGCTTATCTGAACCGTAACGTAATATCGCTTCGTCATAAGTCATACATCGTAACGGTAGCGGAAGAACAAAACCGATAGTTTTATGCAAAATATGAGCCATCAATCTCTCGGCTAAATCCATAATATCTTTGGTGGTTGTAAAAGACATTTCAATATCAATTTGAGTAAATTCCGGTTGTCGATCCGCACGAAGGTCTTCATCTCTGAAACAGCGCGGTAACGAATAGTACTTATCGAAACCAGCAACCATAAGTATTTGCTTGTATATCTGAGGGGACTGCGGAAGCGCATAGAACCTTCCGGAAAACGTTCGGCTCGGAACCAAATAGTCACGGGCTCCTTCGGGAGTCGATTTTGTCATATATGGCGTCTCTATTTCAATGAAATCTTCTGAATTCAAAAATTCCCTTGCAGCGGAAGCTGTTTTATGACGTATTATAATGTTTTTCTGCATAATAGGTCGTCTTAAATCGAGATATCTATATCTCAAACGCGTTTCCTCTGTGGCGTTTATCTCATCCTCAATAGAGAATATCGGTGTTTTCGATCTTGAAAAAATTTTCAAACTTTCAGCAACAACTTCAATATCACCGGTTAACATTTTAGAATTTCGTGCATCAGATGGTCTAAGTACAACAGTACCTATGATGTTAACTACATCTTGTGATTTGAGTGATTCCGCTTTCTCGAAAAGTTCCTTATTCTCCGGTCTAAAATTAGTTTGAGTCTCACCGTACCGATCTCTTAATACAACAAAAAGGACTCCTCCAAAATTCCTTTTATGCTGAACCCAGCCAGCAAGCGTAACCTGTGAACCTGTATTATTTTTTCTCAAATCCCCGCATGTGTGCGTTCTAAACACAGTTAACTCCTTTCAAAGTTAATAGATATAATAGGAGTTGTATCACTAA
>JAUXEQ010000028.1 GCA_030620455.1 bacterium
ACTTTCTCCGAATCCGGTATCCGCCTATAATTGGTAACGAATATTCCGCCTTTTTCTTTGGGAACTTTTAGAGGATACTTACCGATATTTGGTGGTGTGCAACCTCGGATAAGCTCTGGATTAAGAACCCTAAAGTGCGTTACATCAGCCTCAGCACATTTTGCGGCAAGCTTGAAATCCACAACTTCGTGAACTTTTACGACATCGAAAGGAATAGGTTCTAAATATTCAATACCATCGAACGAGTATAGCTCTGGGTCTCGAGCAATGACCAAAGCTGCGATAAACGACGGCACATAGTTTTCAGTTTGAGTTGGAAGATCTAACTCCCAGAAATTGTTTGTTTTTTGTTTTTTAATGGCTCTACCAATTCTGCCTTCCCCGCAGTTATATGCTGCAAGAGCTAAATGCCAGTCTCCAAACATTTTGTATAATCTTTTGAAATATTTAGCTGCAGCTCTTGTGGATTTTTCTGGATCTCTTCTTTCATCGATCCACCATGAGGTCTTGAGGTCGAAAATGTGACCAGTACTCTTAATAAACTGCCAAAGTCCTGAAGCATGTGCCCAGGAGTATGCTTTTGGATCGAAACCGCTTTCAATTAATGGAAGATAGCATAGATCGAGTGGTAATCCCTCCTCAGTGAAAAATTTCTGACACATAGGAAGATATTTTTTCGAGCGTGAAAGCCAAAGCGAGAATGGCTCCCGGGCATCGGTCTGGAAAAAAACAATTTTCTCTAATACTCTATCATTGAATACAATAGGGAAATCGTAAGATACTCGAGAATCATCGGTTTGTATTTCTCGCAGTACGCTTTTGAGATCGACTATCGAGGTTTCGCTTAGAGGTTTTTTAGAAAGCACTACTTGCATAATTGCGGGTGCATTTCGTGTATCGATTGTACCGGATTGTGATATTGTAAACTGATAATCGTAGGCAATTTGTCTGAGCAAATTGTCCATTTGCTCGATATGCTCCCTATCATCTCCGACATCCACTTTCTCGATAAGCTCCAATGCTTTATCGAAAGCTTTGCTGGCTTCCTTCCATCGGTGTTGGAAATTATAATGAACGCCTGTTCTGTGATATTCCTCTGCTTCAGAAAGAATTTCCATAACCTCGTCTTCCTTCTGGGAAGGTTCACGGGGAGAAACCATAGGTATACAGCCATACAATGAAATTGCAAAGCCTAAGGCAAGAATAACGAGCAGAATCGATACCGATTTTCTATTTGAGGAATTATCTATCATATTACTTTAAGTTATAATAATAATTCTTTATTATTCTATTGCTTACATCACACAAATTCATTCCTATTGATAATATATTTTTTATTCTTCTCTGATGCAAGATAAAAAAGTTATTTTATAGAATTTATATTTTCTACGATTTTTTTCCTCTCTATAAATATAATACGTGCGCAATCCTTATAATGCAGTAGTATCAAGCAAGATTAAATTTATTAACATATTCTAACTACGAATTAATACTTTTTTCGTGCAAATCCTCAAAAAATGCAGCCTCAACTGCTGTACAACATATTTGAATTTTTATTCTCTTGGTTCTATTTTCTCCGATTTAATCTCCAGAAATACACGTCTGTTAATAGTTCTACCTTCGGGAAGGCTGTTATCACCTAACATAACACGCTCTGAGGTGCGCTTGTTTTGATTCCATCTGTAAATGAAACATGGATCCTTGGCACCAAGTCCTTTTGCTTTTATCATCACATGATGATCTTTAAGCCATTTCGCAAACTGCTCATCTGTATTAAGGTTTAGCAAATATTTCATGTATTTCTGCAATCTGTCTAAGTAATGTTCGGCTCGTTTAGTCGACACATCGTCGTTGGCATATTCAGGACCTATCGAGTCTGTATAACCTGATACTGTAGCGAACAATTTGTAGTCTCCCTTTTGTGCACGATAGATTAATCTTCTGGCGACATACTCTGTACGCGATTCGAGATATTTGCTTTGTGGCTGATCCTCATTGAACAGATAAATAATTAACACGAGATTCTCAATCTTCTCACCAATCTTAAATACCCTGATAGCCATTGTGTCTGAAGAAGTAATAAATTTTCCACCCATTTTGTCCCACAGCCCAAGCTTGACAAAATATTCATCGTCGAAATCGAGGAAATGTCCAGCATTGTCTCGCCAATCCCAGGACAAAGTACTCGGGACAGGAGGTTTGCCTGAATCGAGGGTTCGGACAATATTTCCTTTTGAATTTACAATATACACAGAGTAACTATCCACACCTGCATCGGAGGTAACATTAATTGTAACAAGATTTTCCTCGCTACCCTCGACCTGAAAATCTTCAAGAACCTTGTCTGCAACTTTTGGTCGATAAACCACCGCCTCGGCGTTTGGGAACACACAAACATGATTCTCCGATGCCTCATCATTTATCTCAAGGTGTATGTAAATTCTGTCCTTCAGCATCTCATCAATTTGCGAGCGTAACCATTTTGTTACTGTTGCTGCGCGAGTGAAGGACATGTCAGAGTTTTCCTCACTTTTTGCATAACCCTCGACTAATATGACAATTTCGTGATTTTCGTTGAGAATCGATTTAATTTTCTCAATATTGGACGATAGTGGCTCATAAGAATTGGGTTGCAACGCATTTACGGCAAAGGATAGATCGATTTTGAAATCTTTATCTTCAATTACTTTTGTAATAAGTTCAACACGTCTGTTCTCGTCATGCATCCGTATTTTGTCTTTGGGAATCCATTGAATCCTGGGATTGCCTGCTCTGGATTGAGATTTATCATATTCTGTTTTAACGATCTTAACTTGATCGGCTGGTGCGCCAAGAGCTAAAAGCCTTTTCTTAACTGTTTCCGAACGCACAATTGCCAGTTCAGCAGTATCACGATCGTCCGTATCGACATCGTAATAACCGTATATCTCTAAAACAGCAGAGGGAGTTGTATTTAGTCGTCCTGCTACAATCTTGAGCATCATATCGAATCTCGGATTTATATCTGTAGAATTTTTGTCGAAAAATACTATGGGAATTATAGGCTCCTCTTCTTGATAAAGCATTAGCTGAGATACGGAAAGCAAACGTTCCTCGGGAATTACGTCACCCTTGGATATATCATAGACCACAAGTGTTGTAGAGTCGATGTTGTTGCTCTCGTCCACTTCTTTAATTTTGCCATGAACACCCGGCAACTTTTTACCTGTGTTGTCGATGGAAAAATAAATTTTGAATTCCCCTCGGTCTGGAGGAGTCCAATTCCAACTTAGATCGATAATTTCATCTGGATGTATTGTTATCCTTTCTACTGGAACAATTAAGACATACTCGCCATCAGAATTTCTGTAATATAGTGACATGAAAACTTTACGCTCGATGATTTCACCTCTGTTCTCGATCTGAGCTAAAATCTCGACTTCCTCGTCTTTCATAGCATTTTTTGGATTAACACCGAACGAGCTCTTTACTAATGCCAGGTCTCTTATGGGTACTTCGGGTGGCGTAACCCATAGATTGAAACCTACTCTGTGTGTTGTAACATAATCCTTTGACAGTTCAGTTGCAATGGGATACGATATAGCGTAATCAGCGGACCAACTGGAGTTCTTTCCCGGTTTGTAATATCCAAAACCAAATGTTACATCATGCCTATTCCAGCCTGTTCTTATTGCTAAATTTTTACCAAATTTGGCTTCGATACCACCGTGTATATCAATATTCTTATCTGAGGGAGCATCCATTGTGTATTCAACTTCAAATGAGGGAGTAATGACTTTCATAGGCATAGCCAGTCCTGCACGGATTTTGACGGGCAATTCGCCGCCTTCCACGTCGGAAATTGCAATATTCGGTTTATTTATGTTCTTAACAGACGCGCCAAATGTTAAGTTTCTTATGGGTCTAATGAATATACCAGCGTCTATTGTGTATGTGGCTTTTGAGGTTTTATTATTGAGAATGGGGTCGTTTTGGTCAAAGCCTGTGGAGTTTGCTAGATTGAAATTGCTTCTATAAATCCCACCATTCAATCCCAAAGATAGACATACCCCGTCAGGTTCACCAATTATTCGTTTTGAATAGCCAAATGTAATTTTTCCCTCAGAATATATATCTGATAGAAACTGGATATATGACAGTCCAAAAGAGCCAAAAAGGAACCTTCTATCTAACTTTAGAACAGTAGATATTGCACCTTCCTGCACGAAATCTCCATCGATTCCGACATTGAAAGCGGAATATCCAAGTGACAGCGATATATTCGAAAAGGCATCCATTGCTCCAGGATTCCAAATAGGTGCAAAACCGTCGAATGCCAAAGCAGTATATGCTCCACCCATGCCAATAGCTCTCGGTGATGTCTCATCCACCTGTGCAAATGCAAATATCGATGGAATTAGAATTAAAATCAGTATATGAGTAATTTTCATCAAATCCTCCCAGGGCACAATGTAAAAGCTTCTATTAGTAAATTTCTCTATTTTTTTAATATTTCAGCGTAAAGTTTCTTTTCGTGATCCTTAATCTATCTTGCCACACTAATCGTTCCGTTACAAATCGATTCATCGTCGACAGTAATTATGTAATAGTAAACTCCCTGCGGTACAGTATTATCGTTATCATCAGTGCCATCCCATGCGAAACCGTGTATACCGGGAGCATCGATTTCTCTCACAAGTCTGTGAGTTACGTCATAGATATGAATAACTCGGTCCTTGTCGGTGTCGGTTATTCCGGGGAAACTGAATTCTGTATAATCGTTATATCCATCGTTGTTAGGTGTAATAGGATTGGTGCTCATTCTACAGTTAGTGCTCTGAGCAATCCTATAGGTTATCATTGTATCTATAGAATTTGGTCCGCAATGGTCGGAATCCACTCTATCTTGGATCGATATCCGCACAGTGAAATCCTCGTTGGGAGTGTATACAATTGTGGGGTCGAGAAGGTCCACGCTCAGTGTTACGCCATTTCGGTTAATGTCAGAGGATAAATCATAAGTTCCTGTTCGATTATCGACAAAAACCTGTATCGATTCATAAGCAACGCCTGAAGAATGCGGCGAACCTAAATTGCAATCATAAGCATCGAAGAATAAGCTACCTGCAACAGACGAACCGGGACTTGGTCGTATGTTTTCTATGATAGGTTTTTCGGTATCGACGTAAAATTCCCATGAGTAGGATGGACTGCTCAATCCTCTGTTATCGAATACTGGCGATAGAACCAATGGCACAGAACCGGACGAGAAATAATTCACTGGTGGATGAAGACTTATAGTGTCGTTTGCATACATGAGTTCCGGACTACCCCAGGCGAAAATATCACTTCCCACAGTTAAAACCAGACTCTCTGGAACAATAGGATCGATGTGATCAACTGCGATTAATATTGTCTGCGTTCGGCACGCGGTAAACGAACTGTCGGGTGGATCGACGAGAGTTGCCGATGGCGCTTGTGCCGAGACATTGGTTACGTTTATAAATGAAACGAGTATTAGTAATGTAATATATCTCCAATTCATTTAGCCCCCCTTTGAAACTTAATTTAAATATTTCCTACCAAGATAGAATAAAAGGCTATATGTGTCAATAAATTTGGATTAGCAAATTAAAACCGATTTTGAAATAAAAAAACGAGTTAATATTCTTTTGTTCATAACGTTTTTCAGAGAGTATATTTAAAAGAATAAATTTACAGCATTAATTCTTGATTTTATTTTAATGCAACACATCATTATAATAAATGGGCAAGAGAAAGATTAACTTAAATTTAATTACATTGCTTCTCAGATGCTTGAAATAATGGTTTAGCTTTATTTTTTTAATTTATGTGAATCGTATATGAAATATATAAAATACAAATTAATACTAATAATTTCTCTAATTTCTACAGTTGTGACTGCTTTTTTAGGCTGTGAATTAAATCCGCAAGAGCCGTGTCTCGAGGTGAGACAGTTGAACTCTGTAGATACAGTTTTTGCTGGTGAGACATTTGAAATACAATACAGCTATTGGGCACCAGGGAACAGCACGATTACCGATTCACCTGAGGACTCAGTTATGGTAACTTTTAGCATCGAGCCACCACTGCAAATTGTTTCCGGAGAAAGCTCATTTAGCCACACGATATACAAGGATTCTATCTACACTGTATCGTATAAACTAACCACACCCAGCACCCTAAGAATAAATTCCTATGTTGAAGTATTATTTGAGGTTGTGGAACTCCACTCAGGTTGTAAGGCTTGGACATTTTGTGAAATATATATTAGAGCAGTCTCAGAATCGATAGTTCGAGAATAAAAAGTGCTGATTATTCTTAGAATTTATACAAAGCAGAAATTTTCAATTATAGAGTGACGAAAAATACCTTGAGCTTTTATTACTTTTACACTATTTAGAAATTAGAAGAATCTATTAATAGTTGAAGAAGCGAAGGGAAACATATATGGGAACTGAGAAATCCGCAGTCGAGAAACTTATAGGAGAACTCGCAAAATTGCCCGGAATAGGTATTCGAACTGCAACACGTTTAACGTATCATCTTCTTAATCGAGACAAGGAAGACCTGGAATATCTTATCGATGCACTTCGTGGGATAATCGAGAGAGCAGAATTTTGCTCGATTTGTTTCAACATCACCGAGACAGACCCATGCGCAATTTGTAGTAACTCCAAAAGGGATCATAGAACAATCTGTGTAGTCTCGCAACCTCAAGACCTCACAGCGATTGAGGCTACTCAGGCTTTTGAAGGTGTATATCACGTTTTGGGTGGATTGCTCGATGCGTTGGCTGGAGTAGATATCGGTGATCTGAAAATCGCAGAACTTAAAAATCGAGTTGACCGAGATGAAATTGACGAGGTAATATTGGCTCTCGATCCCACTGCTGAGGGTGAGACAACCGCTCGATATATTGCGAAAGTTTTAAAACCTACTGGGGTTAAGGTAACTATATTAGCCCGTGGAATTTCCGCGGGGAGTGTGTTGGAATTTGCGGACAAGAAAACATTGACAAGCGCGCTTCAGAACCGAATCGAAATCTAATAATACATTTATGTTTGTAAACGATTCATTAGAATCTATGTTGTATTTTTAAACACGTTCCGAGCAAACAAACCCCAGCCGGTTGGAAATAATAGCAGGGAGGTTATTATGGGTATTATAAGGATGCATAACATGAACTTTTTCGGTTATCATGGAATTTCATCTGCGGAGAAGGAGCTGGCGAAACGATATTCCGTTGATGTGGAGATCGATTATGATACGCTAAAAGCCGCGTCAAGCGATAAACTCTCGGATGCTGTGAATTATGAAACTGTTTATTGGGAAATTTTAAAATTTTTCCAGAAAAATCAGTTCCACCTCACAGAAACTGTGGCTGAACGAATTGCAGATATTCTGTTTGAGCACATTACTATTGCGAAAAGGCTTGTTGTTAAAGTTCGAAAAAATCATCCACCGTTTCCCGGATTCATGGAATGGGTAGAGGTGGAATGTGAGAGAATTCGATAATTTTAAAATTTTTCTATAAATAGAAAAGGGCGTGGAAACGATGTCCATGGATAAATACGAAAGGGCGTGGAAACCACGCCCGTACATGGTTACAGATTGTTTCGACCCGAATCCAAGAAATGTAATATGTATGATTTTAAAAGAATGGAAATCCGTATAGAATCCAGAAGATGGATGAAATTTACAAAAGGGCGTGGGAATGATGTCCATGGATAAATAAAAAAGGGCGTGGAAACCACGCCCGTACATGTGAATATTAAACAGGAGAATTATTTATAATGGGAAAAATTTTCATAGGTCTGGGTAGCAATTTAGGTGATCGTGGGAAAAATCTTATAGCCGCGATAAATCTTCTGAGTCAAAGCATGAAAATCGAAGCTGTATCGTCAATATATGAGACGGAACCGTGGGGAGAACCTAACCAACAGAATTTCTATAATGCGGTTGTAAACGCAAATTGTGGCATTTCACCGTTTGAGCTCCTTAAAAATCTGAAAGATATGGAAAAAAAACTTGGGCGAAAAAAAGACAAACGCAAAGGAACGAGAATTATCGACCTCGATATACTTTTGTTTGGGAAAGAGATAATTGCGACAGATAAATTAACAATCCCTCATAAACAATTGCTTCTGAGAGATTTCTTTCTTGAACCGATATTGGAAATAAACTCTGATCTCCTGAATCCAACTGATAATATTCCTCTTTCGGAATACCTCGAGCGAATGCCCGTACAACTTCGAACTATAGTTAGCAAAATTGAATCGAAGGATTGGGAGCAGGCAATTGATAAAGTACTCAGCAAAAAATGATTTAATCCCAATGTCTCGAATATTTTTGCTGAATAATAAATACTGTTTTTTTTGTTGACTGAATGTTTGTTAGCATTATGTTAATATAAGTGTGCTTGGGATGAGGATAGAATGTGAGGTTAACCGATCTAAATGCATACCCGTTGTATTAAATTAATCTTGCAAAATTAGAATCGAAACTCTTTATTTTCAAAAATGAGACATAAAGTATTAAAAATTGTATTATTTGTATTAATAGTAGGCAGTTTCAACGGATGTGTTTACTTTAATACACTATTTCTTGCCAGAAAAAATTATAAAAAGGCAGAGAAAATACGAGTAAAAGACGGTGGAGACGTTGTCTCTGGTGCTGCTAAAAGTCACTATGATAAAACTATAGAAAAAACTCTTAAAGTTCTAACTATATATCCCGAAAGCGACTATGTTGATGATGCACTTTTTCTATTAGGGATGTCGTATCTCCGAACTGGCGAGTATTCCAAAGCCTTACGCAAATTCAATGAGATATTAGAGTATTTCCCTGGAAGCAAATACGCAAACGAGTCTCGATATTGGCGAAGTGTATGTTTGTACTATGGCGGGAAAGAGGACGACGCGGTAGATTCACTAGAAATTTTCGCCAAAGAAAACCCAGATAGAGCCGAAGAAGCACTTTTTATGATCGCTGAACTGGCATTTAAAGACAGTAATTTCATCGATGCTAAAAATGCATTCCTGAGATTCATTGAAAGTTTCCCAAAAAGTTCCAAGATTCCCAAGGTCAGATTAAGACTTGGTCAAGTTGAATGGTTCTTTGAGGAGTATGAAAAGGCTGCAAATTATCTTAAACCCATATCAAAAAGAGACCTACCAAATATAGATTATCTGGAAGCCAGAATTCTTCTGGCAAAATGTTATATTAAATTAGATAAGCTGAATAAAGCGGATAAAATTCTTCATGTCCTGCTTAACGACGACTCATTCCGGAAAAATTGGTCTGAGGTGGAACTTATTGTAGGCGATGTAGCGCTTTCGCGCAAAGATACGAGTTCCGCAAGGGAGATATGGGAAAATATTACAAGAAGATATCCTAAGACTGAGCAATCTGCATGGGCATATATGAAACTGGGAGATATGTATTTCGACCTTGGTAAGTTGGCTCTCGCTAAGGAAATGTATAACTCCGCTGCATCTGAATTCGGTAGCACTGAAATTAACGATCTCGCAATGAACAGGATTTCTATTGTGGAGAGATTTCTCGAATATCGAGCAGCAATTAATTCAGATACCTTGGGTGGATCTGCGGCTTCAGCACAAATAAAGATGGCTGAGATGTTCCTGCTGGAACTAGATCTTCCCGATTCCGCTATTGCGGCATATAAATCGGTTATAGAAAAATTTCCTGATGATAGCATGACACCCAGAGCCGCATACTCACTTGGATGGGTGTTGGCTTACAAGAAAAAGGAAATCGAGGCTGCAGATAGAGTATTCGCTGAAGTTCTGGAAAAATATCCGGAAAGTGATTATGCAGTTGGTGCTGTGGATTATTTCAAAAGTCGTGGCGGTGCATTGGACTCGATGTCGGTTAGGAATGTTGCATATTATTTCATTAAGGCAGAGGAGTTCTGGCTTACATACGAATGGACAGATTCCGCTCTTATATATTATTCATTTGTCATAGATTCATTTACTGGAAGCCGATGGGTTCCCAAAGCTATGATTGCTAAGGCTGAGATATTATCTCTTTTAGGTCAGGGTGAAGCTGCGAAGAAATTACTACAGCAACTTAAAGATAGATTTCCAAAAACACCGTATGATTCGTTGGCTCAAGTTATGTTAGGTGAAAGTATTACAATAGAACTGGCAAAATCTTCTGGTCCAAAAAATACTGAGAGCCTAACTGAACTTACACCTGGGGATTCAACGGATATTTTCGATCCGAGGATATCGTATGAGGGCTTACCCGAAGCTCCACGACCTATTGAACGTCTTAAGTTATACTACCCAGAAGCGGAATGGAGTTCTCGACTGGATAAAAAGATTATTATTATTAAGATAATAATCGATGCTTTTGGACGTGTCCCGGAGGTGAAACTTATTCGAGGATGTGGCAATTCTGTAATCGATCAAGCCGTTCTTAACGCTGCTAAACGAGCGGAATTCGATTCATCTAAAATGGACATCGAGCTTTTTGGCAAATGGTTTGTATTAAAAGTCCGAGTAAAGAAACCCGAAGTATTCCCTCAACAGTGAAACTGATTATCTATTAATTGCTGTGAGGAACATTTATTGCGCCTTTGATACGATAAGTTCCAAATAGAAGTTTAAATTTTTATAACCAAAAAAATCTATTTTGTTTGCGATAATGTCTTTTACAGCACTGTAAATAGCTTTTTTGATTTTGAA